>NZ_JBVPVA010000851.1:0-4169 GCF_055612215.1 Actinomycetospora sp.
CCAGCCCAGGGCCACCCCGGAGAGCGCCCGGTCGCGGGACAGGACCAGCAACACGTAGCGGAACACCTCGCCCGCGGCGGCGATCCCCGCGAGCAGGGCGGTGGTGACCGCGAGCCGGCGCAGCAGCCCGGCGTGGGCGCGCAGCGCCTCCTGCGGGTCGGGGGCGGGCCGGGACGGGAGCGGCCCGTCGGGGCTGCCGGGCTCCGGGCGCGCGGCCCACGGCCACAGGCTCCACCGCGGTACCTCGCGGTAGCGCGGGGGCCCGGCGTAGGGACGGCGGGTCCGGGCGGGCGCCCGGGGACGCAGCGCGTCCGGCGTCGTCGCCACCCAGCGGACCCCGGAGAGCACGCGGCCGCAGTGCACGCAGAAGCGGACGGACTCGCCGGGTGGCTGCTCCCGGCCGCACCGCGGGCAGGTCACGGCGCTACACCACCTGGGCGGGCCCCGGCCCGTCGGTGACCACCGGGCGACCGGCGGCCTCCCAGGCGAGCATGCCGCCGTGCACGTTGACCGCCTCGCGGCCCTGGCCGACCAGGTACGCGGTGACCTGCGCCGAGCGGCCGCCAACGCGGCAGACCACCGCGAGCGGCCCCTCGGGGACCTCGTCGAGCCGGTTGAGGAACTGCGACATCGGGACGTGCACCGCGTCGGGCGCATGGCCCGCGGCCCACTCGTCGTCCTCGCGGACGTCGAGCAGCGTCGCCCCCGCGGGCACCTCGGTCACCGTCACGGCGGGCACCTCGGGCGTCATGGACCCATCACATCACACGACGGACCGGCCGCCCGTCAGTGCTGACGCGCCTGCGGCACCTGCTGCTCGGCCGCCGATCCGGCACCGGTCATCGAGCGGACCTCCATCTCGGCGGCGCGGCGGTCGAGCTCGGCCTGCTCCTCCGGCGGGATCCGGTCCGCGCCGACCATCGTCCCGACGACGCCGAGCAGGAACGAGACCGGGATCGACACGATGCCGGGGTTCGAGAGCGGGAACCACGCGAAGTCGACCCCGGCCCCGAAGATCGACGTCTCCTCGCCCGAGACCACCGGTGAGAACACGATCAGCACGATGCAGAGGCCGAGCCCGCCGTAGATGCTCCACAACGCGCCGGTGGTGTTGAACTTCCGCCAGAACAGCGAATAGAGCAGCGTCGGGAGGTTCGCCGAGGCGGCCACCGCGAACGCGAGGGCCACGAGGAACGCGACGTTCTGCCCGTTCGCGAGGATCCCGCCGAGGACCGCGACGATCCCGACGACGAGGGCCGTCCGCCGCGCGACCCGCACCTCGGACCCGGGCTCCGGGGCGCCGTCCTTGAGCACCGACGCGTAGACGTCGTGCGCGAACGAGGCCGCCGAGGTGATGGTCAGGCCGGCGACGACGGCGAGGATCGTCGCGAAGGCGATCGCGGAGACGATGCCCAGCAGGAGCGTGCCGCCGAGCTCGTAGGCGAGCAGTGGCGCGGCGTCGTTGACGTTCTTCGACGTCAGCATCCCCTTCGGCACCAGCGCCGCGGCGCCGTACCCGATCACCAGGGTGAACAGGTAGAAGATGCCGATGATCCAGATCGCCCAGTTCACCGAGCGGCGGGCCTCCTGGGCGGTGGGCACCGTGTAGAAGCGCATGAGCACGTGCGGCAGGCCCGCGGTGCCGAGCACGAGGGCCAGCGCGAGCGACAGGAAGTCGATCCGGCTCGCGACGGACTTGCCGTACTCGTTGCCCGCGTTGAGCAGGTTGGTGCTGACGTTCGCGTCCGCGGCCCCGAGGACCGACGACAGGTTGAAGCTGAACAGGCCCAGGACCCACACCGTCATGACCGCGGCACCGATCACGAGCAGGGTGGCCTTGATGATCTGCACCCAGGTGGTGCCGCGCATGCCGCCGTAGAGCACGTAGAAGATCATCACGAGCCCGACGAGCAGGATGACCAGCGACTGGCCGTCGAAGATGCCCGGCTCGTTCGGGACGCCGAGCAGCAGCGAGATCAGGGCGCCGGCGCCGGCCATCTGCGCGAGCAGGTAGAAGAACGACACGACCAGCGTCGAGACCGCCGCCGCGGCGCGCACCGGGCGCTGGCGCATCCGGAAGCTCAGGACGTCGCCCATCGTGAAGCGCCCGACGTTGCGGAGCAGCTCCGCGACCAGCAGCAGCGCGGTCAGCCAGGCGACCAGGAAGCCGACCGAGTAGAGGAACCCGTCGTAGCCGTTCACGGCGATCGCGCCGGCGATGCCGAGGAACGACGCGGCCGAGAGGTAGTCCCCCGAGATCGCGATCCCGTTCTGCGGGCCGGTGAACGAGCTGCCCGCGGCGTAGTAGTCCGACGCCGTCGTCGTGGAGCGGCTCACGCGGTAGACGATCAGCAGGGTCAGGACGACGAAGACCAGGAAGATCCCGATGTTGAGCACCGGGCTGCCGAGCTGCGTCGGCGCGGCCTGCTCCGGGAGCCCGGCGACGGCCGAGGTGGTCACAGGTTCTCCTCCACGCGGGCGCGCAGCTCCGCGGCGGTCGGGTCGAGGTTCTTCTCCGCGTAGCGCGCGTAGGCCACCGCGATCGCGAAGGTCGAGACGAACTGCAGCAGGCCCAGCAGCAGTCCCACGGTGAGGTTGGTCCCGCCCAGGTGCGTGTTCACGACGCCGGGCGCGAAGTCCGCGAGCAGGACGTAGACCAGGAACCACGCGAGGAAGAGACCGCTCATCGTGAACACGTAGCGCAGCCAGCGCGTGCGCAGCGCCCGGAACTCCGGGCTGCTCCGCATCTGCTCGTACGGCGTCGGGGTGCCGCTCTGCGGCACCGGGCCGCGGGGGCTCTCCTCGGTCGCGCTCATGGTCAACCTTCCGGGTCGGCGTGGCGGGGTCTCCGCGTGCCGGTGCTGCGGGCGACGGATTGTCCAACGGAGCAACATAGTTGTCGTCACTCGGTCCGACGTGCTCTTTTCGAGTGGGCCGTCCCGTGACGGTCGGTGCGTCCCGGGACGAGCCGACCGCCCGATCGTCGGCACGACGACTCAGCCGCGACCCACGCGCATCTCGCCGAGCCCGAGCCGTTCCGGAGCGTGAAGTCGCAGCAGGGTACGTCCGACCCCGGCCGGAACGCGGTTCGGGGTCGCCCGGCTGACCAGGACCATCGTCACGGTCGCGAGCGGCAGCGTGACGGCAGCCGGTTGGCCCAGCAGGACCCCCGCGGCCCCGGGCAGGGTCGCCCCGAACAGCGTCGCCAGCGCGGCGCCGAGCGAGAGCACCCCGCCGACGACGATCCCCGCGACCGCACCGCGGTCGGTCAGGCCGCGCCACCAGATGCCGAGCAGCAGCAGCGGCGCGAACGTCGACGCCGCGACCGCCAGGGCCAGCGCCGTGGACTGCGCCAGCTCGAGCCGGACCATGACGAGGGCGAGCACGATCGGGACGGCGCCGGCGACGTGCGCGGCGATGCGGAAGTCCCCCAGGCGGCCCGGGAGGACGTCGCTGGAGAGCACCCCGGCCACGGAGAGCAGCAGTCCCGCGGAGACCGCGAGCAGCGTCGTGGTCACCCCGGCGGCGACCAGCCCGCCGAGGACCGCGCCACCCCAGCCGCCCACCGCCAACGCGGGCAGCAGCAGCACCGTGGCGTCACCCTCGCCGCCGACCAGCAGCTGCGGCGCCGAGAACCGGGCGAGTGCCCCGAGCACGACGGGCACGATGCTGAAGCCGCCGAGCAGCGCGAGCACGAGGACGGTGGAACGCCGCGCCGCCCGTCCGTCGGGGTTGGTGTAGTAGCGGACGAGCACGTGCGGCAGGCCGACGACGCCGAAACAGGTCGCCAGCAGCAGCGAGTAGACCCACAGCGGGTCGCGCTGCCCGGTGCCGAAGGGATGGTCCCACGCGGCCTGGTCGCCCACCGCGCCGTCCACCGCCGGGACGGGCGCCCCGGCCGGGAAGCCGAGGGTGGTGTCCTCGCGCACCGTGCGGGGTCCGGGGGCCCAGGTGTCGGTGCGGGTGGGGCCGTCGCCCGACACCCGCACGGTGACGGGCGCGGTGACCTGCAGGGTGACCGGGGACTGCACGGTCACGCTGGTGGGGCGGTCGAAGGTCGCGGGCCCGGCGGTCGTCGTCCCCGCGATCCCGGAGCCCAGGAACCACGCGACGAGGACGAGGGCGGGGACCGCGAGCGCGACCGCCTTGAACCAGAAGCCGAAGGCCTG
>NZ_JBVPVA010000975.1:0-4675 GCF_055612215.1 Actinomycetospora sp.
CCGGGCAGGTTGTCGAACCCGCCGGACTCGATCGCCTTGCGGATCTGCTCGTCGACCCGCGACTCGTAGCCCTTCCGGAAGGATTCGGCGTCCCCGCGCACGGCTCCACGGTGCCATCGGGCAGCGGGTCCCGGCCACCCGGCGGCCGGGACCCGGGCCCGATCACTCGGCCTGCAGCACCACCGTCTGGACCGCCCACGGCCCCACCGGTGCGCTCGGAGTCAGGCTGACCGGAGCGGCGGCATCGGGGTCGAGCGCGGGGCGCACGAACAGCGCTGTGCTCTCGTCGTCGAAGTTGACCAGCCAGCTCTGGCCGAGAGGAGCCGGCGCCGGGATGTTCACGATGCCCACGGCGGAGACGAAGTACAGAACCTTGGTCGCCGAGTCCGGCGTTGCGGGCGCCGCGGTGATGACCCCGCCGGTCCCCGACGCCTCGCCGGGCGCGGTGACGGCCCCAATGTGCGACCACGCGCCGACGCCGCCCACCAACGACGTCGGGGTATCGGTCGTGAACCTCGCGGGAGCTACGGGGTCGCTTCCCGCGGTCGTCGTGAAGAGGGACACGGACCCGGCGGCACCGCTCAGCGGTGTCGTCCTGAGTGGTGCCCATCCCTCCGGCGCCCGGACCTCGCCGGCCCCGGCCCGGTAGACCTGCGCGACGAGCACGTCCCCTTCCTTCACCCCGTCGGGCGCCTGCAGCGTCACCGTCGTGGCGTTGGTGGCGGTGACGCGAGTGACGTTCCGCGAGAGCGGGAGGAAGGGAACGGTCGTCCCGACCACGACGCCGGCCACTAGCGCGATGGCGACGAGGGCGGTCGCGCCGGCCCAGAGGGCGGTCGGGGTGGGGGCCGAGCGCGCGGCCGCGACGCCGAGAACGACGAGCAGCCCGGCGATGCCTGCCACCAGCCCGAGCAGCGGGGCGCTCGTGGCGGTCCGGTAGCCGCGCACCGAGAACTCGACGACGGCCAGGGCGATCGCGCCGAGCCCGAGGATCGCGCCGAGGGCGACCACCACGCGCTGGACCGCGGGGGTCAGGCTCAGCGTCGCGACGGCGGCGGCCGTCGCGACGACGAGTACCGCGGCGGCCGCCCACGCGACCGGGCTCGCCAGTGCCCTCGCGGACACCACGGCCAGCACCGCGACCACGACGGCCGCGATCATGGCGACGGTCTTGCGCACGTCGACCTCACTCTCCCCGGGCCTGGCGGCCCTGCTCCGTCCGGCCGAGTCTCCGCCGGGTGGCAGCGTGCACCCGCTGCTCGTCACACGGGGTGTCGTGTCGGCACGCTCCACCGTTTCGGACGTTCGGGTCACCCGCATGGACGCCCCGTGCGGTCACGATTGCATCACGATGTCACCGGATCGTGGGCGGAACCGGGACGGACCGCTCGGACGGGCCGTCGGCGCGTCGCGGAGGCGGAGCGGCCCTCCCACCAGCGACGACGAACCCCGGGGGTGCCGCCCGCACCGTCCCGACGGCGGCCGTGGCACACGTTTCGTGGACGGGGTCCGACGTGACGCGCGGCATCCGGCGCAGCGGTTACGGGCGCCCGACGTGCGTCGATGGGCCCACAGGGGACGGGAGGCCGTCCGTTGAGCAGGGGGTAGGCAGTGTTCCGGGGCTACGTACGGGTCGCGCTCCACGGCGAGGACCCGTGGGCGCAGATCGAGCGGCTGCACGCGGCCGGGGTCGAGCGCGCCCAGGTCCGGGTCGACCGCACCGGCGGTACGCGCGGGCCGCGTCCGGAGCTCGACGCCCTGCTCGGCGAGCTCGGGGCCGGGGACGTCCTCGTCGTCACCGGGCTGGAGCGCCTGGCGTCGTCGGTGCTGCACCTCGTGGCCGTGGGGCAGCGCCTGCGTGCGGCCGGGGCCGACCTGCGGTCCCTCGACGAGGCCCTGGACACCCGGTCGTCGGACGCGGGCATGCTCGACACCCTCGACGTGCTCGCCGACCTGCAGCGCGCCCTGACCTCGAGGAGCACCCGCGCCGGCCTCGACGCGGCCCGGTCCCGCGGCCGGCGCGGGGGCCGCCCGCCGCGGCTCGACACCGACGCGTCCGCCGAGGCCCGCCGCCTCTACGACGAGGGCCGCTCGGTGACCGAGATCGCCGAACGCCTCGGGGTGCCGCGCACCACCCTCTACGGGCACCTGCACCGGCCGTCCTGACCCCGGCTTCACGGTCCGGGGTCTGGGGTGGCGCGGTGGTCCTCCCCGTGCTCGCCGCCGGGCTCCCCGGTGCCGGGCTGCCGCCCCTGACCGCCGGGCGCCTGTTCACGACCTGGGCGGTCCAGCCCGCCGTGCTCGCGGGCGTCGGGGTGCTCGGCGGCGGCTACCTCGCCGGCGTCCGGCGCGTGCGCCGTGCCGGCCGGCCCTGGTCCGCCCGCCGGACCGCGCCGTTCCTCCTCGGCACCGCGCTGCTGCTGCTCGTCGGGACCTCGGTGGTCGCGGTCTACGACGACACCCTGTTCTGGGCACGGGCCGTGCAGGGGGTGGTGCTGCTCGTCGTCGCGCCGATGCTCCTCGCGGCGGGCGCGCCCCTGACCCTGGCGCGCGACACCCTGCCCGCCGCGGCGGTCGGTCGGCTCGGGCGGGTGCGCCGGTCCCGGACGGCGCGGGCGCTGTCCTCCCCGGGCGCGGCGACGATCGCGTTGATCGCCCCGCCGTTCCTGCTCTACCTCACCGGGCTCTACCCGCTGGAGCTGCGCAGCGCCGTCGTGAGCGGGCTGGTGTCGGTGGGCCTGCTGGGTGCGGGGCTGCTCTACGTGGTGAGCCGGCTGCAGATCGACCCGGTCCCGCGCGCGACCCACCACGGGCTGACGCTCGGGATCGCGATCGCCGAGGTCGTGACGGACGGCGTCCTCGGCCTGGTGCTGTGGATGGGCCCGCTGCTCGCCGTCGCCCACTACGACGCCGTGGCGCGGACCTGGGGGCCCAGCCCGCGCAACGACCAGGCGATCGGCGCGGGCGTGTGGTGGATCGGCGGGGACCTCGCGGGCCTGCCCTTCCTCGGGGCCATCGCGGTGCGCTTCGCCGCCGCGGACGCCCGGGAGGCCCGCCGCGTCGACGCCGAGCTCGCCGCGGCGGAGCGGGAGGCGGCGGCGCGGACGGCGGCCCGGGCACGGGTCCGGGAGGACGAGGGCGACGGCGGCGACGGCGAGGCGGGCGGCGACGGCGAGGCGCGGCCGCGGCTGTGGTGGGAGGACGACCCGCGCTTCGCCGACCGGTTCCGCCGCTCCTGAGCGGGGGTGATCGGCCCGCGGGACAGTAGGCAGTTGATCATGCCGAGGGCACCGCGCCTTGATGGTGCCCTCGGCATGATCAACCGCCTAGTGCCTCGGGCACGCACGCCGCCTCGGGCGCCCGGCCGTTCCCCCGGTTTTCGTCCCGTTGCGGCGTGCTCGTGCCGCGGCACGCAGGTCCGCGGGTCCCGCGCCGGCCGGCCGGCCGCTGCGAGGCTCGGGGACGTGACGACGGTGCGCGGGGGAGCGGGGCCGGCCCGCCGCACGAGCCCGGTCGCCGGCCCCGTGATCGCGGCCCGTCGCGCGGTGGCCGCCACGATGCGCCGGCCGCTCGCGTCGTACTACCTCGTCCTCGGCCTCACGGTGGTCCTCGCGGGCCTCGGGTTGGTCATGGTGCTCTCGGCCTCGTCGATCGACTCGTTCGCCCGCACCGGCAACCCCTATGGCGTCTTCGTCCACCAGGTCGTCTACTGCGTCGCCGGCGGGGTGGCCTTCCTGCTCGTCGGCCGCGTGCCGGTGCGGCGGTGGCGCGCGGCGAGCCCGTGGCTGCACGCGGCCTCGCTCCTCGCCCTCGCCGCCGTCCTCGTCCCCGGCCTGGGGTCGGCGGCCGCGGGCGCACAGAAGTGGTTCGTCGTCGCCGGGCTCTCCCTGCAGCCGAGCGAGCCGGCCAAGCTCACGCTCGTGCTCTGGGGCGCCCACGTGCTGCTGACCCGACGCGGCCCCGGCGCGGGCCGGCGGGCGTGGGGCGGCCAGGCACTGCTGCCCGTCGTGCCGGTCGCGCTGCTGACGGCGGGCCTCGTCGTCGTCGAGCCCGACCTCGGATCCGCGCTCGGCATCGTCGTCGTGCTGTTCGCGCTGCTGTGGTTCGCCGGGGTGCCCGGGCGGCTGCTGGGGCTGCTCGGGGCGGGCGCGCTGGGCGCGGTCGGGGTGCTCGCCGTGACCGCGAGCTACCGGCTGGAGCGCCTGACGTCGTTCCTCGGCAACGGCGGGGACGACTCGCTCGGCGCCGGCTACCAGTCCCAGCAGGCGCTGTACTCGCTCGCCGACGGCGGGCTGCTCGGCGACGGGCTCGGACAGGGCGCCGCGCAGTGGAGCTACCTGCCCAACGCGTCCAACGACTTCGTCTTCGCGATCCTCGGCGAGGAGCTCGGCCTCGTCGGCGCCGTCGCCGTGCTCGGGCTGTTCGCGCTGCTCGCCTGGGTGGGGCTGCGGATCGCCGCGCGCACCGTGGACCCCTGGAACCGGGTCGTCGTCGCGACCCTCACGGTCTGGCTCGTCGCCCAGGCCGTCATCAACATCGGCTACGTGCTGGGCCTGCTCCCGGTCACCGGGATCACGCTGCCGCTGATCTCCGCGGGCGGCAGCTCGGTGATCGTCAGCATGGTCTCGCTCGGCCTGCTGGCCGCCGCGGCGCGGGACGAGCCCGAGGCCCGCGT
>NZ_JBVPVA010001118.1:0-7436 GCF_055612215.1 Actinomycetospora sp.
CGTCCGGCGCGATCTCCACGTTGCTCACCCCGCCCATCCTCCCAGCGCGAGGGGAACCCTCGCGTCGGTAGAGCGACCGAATCCTCCCCTCGCCGCGTCGTGGCTGGGCGAGGCCCTTGATCAGGGGCACAGCACGCAGGCCAGGTCCGGGGTCGGCGTGCGCCACGTACCCCTCGAGGCAGGATCGGGCCGCCGCCTGACGACGAGGAGCACAGCACGCAGGCCGGACCCGGGGCCGGCGTGCGCTACGTACCCCTCGTCGGGGGCCGCGGCGTGGAGGTCAGCGCGGGTCGCGGTCGCCGTCGTCGAAGCCGGTGCGGTCGGGGTCGGCGTCGTCCTCGGACCACGGGGCGGGCGGGCCGCGGTGCACCACGACGTCGTCGCCCTCGGGCTCGCGGACCTCGACCGGCACCGACGCGACGAGCGCGCGCAGGCCGCCGGCGTCGAGGAGGTCCGACGGCGTCACGGTGCGGTCGGCCCGGACGTAGTGCAGTGCCGCGCGGACGCGCTCGACCGGCGTCCCGGACAGGGCCGCCCACGCGAGCCGGTAGGCCGCGAGCTGCACCGACAACGCCGGCATCGCCTCCGGCGCGGGCGGCGCCCCGGTCTTCCAGTCGACCACCGTGGCCCCGCCGTCCCGGTCGGCGAACACCGCGTCGATGCGGCCCCGGACGAGCGTCCCCTCGACCTCGGTCTCGAACGGCACCTCCACCGCGACCGGCGTGCGGTTCGCCCACGCGCTCGCCGTGAACCGGTCCTGCAGCTCGGTGAGGTCGGCCGAGGCCGGGTCGTCGGTGGCGGGGTCCTCGTCGGCCGCGCCCGGGAGCTCGTCGAACTCCAGCAGCTCGGTCTTCGCGAACCAGCGCTCCACCCACGCGTGGAACTCCGTGCCGCGCCGGGCGCGGGGGTCCGGCGGGCGCGGAACGGGCCGGCGCAGCCGCCGGGCCAGGGCGTCCGGGTCGGCGGCGAGGTCGACGAGCTGGCTGACCGAGAGCTGCGGGGGCAGCAGGACGCGGGCGTGGCGTTCCCGGGCCGCGGCGCGCTCCGCGAGGAGCACGTCGACGTCGGCGGCCCACCCGTCGGGGTCGGGTGCCGTGGTGTCGGTCGGCTCGGGCCCGGCCACGACGGACTCGGCCGACGGGAGGCAGGCGGTCGCGTCGGTCGCGGCCAGCCGGGCACGCGCCGCGCGCACCAGCGCCGCCCCCTCCTCGACCGCCGCGCGGCGGGTCCCGAGCGGGTCGACCGGCCAGGCCTGCGCCCGTTCGACCTCGGCGAGCGGGTTGGCCGCGCCCTCCTCGGGCGGGTCGGCCCAGGTGTCGACGGTGACCCCACCCCGGCGCGCGACCTCGCCGATCTCGGTGAGGAAGTCGGAGGGCCCCCGGGGCTTCTCGCCGGACTCCGCCCACCAGTGGCCGGACACGAGCAGGGTCCGCTCGGCGCGGGTGAGCGCGACGTAGAAGAGCCGGCGCTCCTCGACGAGCCGGCGCTCGTCGAACTCCTGCTCGTGGCGGTCCAGGCGCTCGGTGAGCTCCTTGCGGTCGGCGACCCCGGCCACGTCGAGGACCGGGAGGTCCGGCCGGTCGCCACGCAGCTCGGCGGGCAACGACGCGATGCTCGTCAGCCACGACCCGGACAGCTTGGGGCCGGGGAAGGTCTTGGCGCAGACGTGGGGCACCGCGACGACCTCCCACTCCAGGCCCTTCGCGGCGTGCACGGTCAGGACCTGCACCCGTGCGCCTCCGAGCGCCGGGTCGGCACCGGCGGTCGACTCCACCTCGCCCGGGGTCAGCCCGTCCTCGGCCTCCTCGGCGGCGTCGAGGTAGGAGAGCAGCGCGGTCGGGGTGGCGGTGCCCCCGGAGGTGGCCGCGCCGCCGGCGAAGTCGGCGACGACGTCCGCGAACGCGTCCAGGTGCGCCCGGCCGACCTCGCCCGGCCGCGACGCCGACTCGACGTCGAGCAGCAGCGTCCGCTCGACGTCGGCGACGAGGTCCACCAGCGGCGCGGTCACCCGACGGCGCAGCCCGACCAGCTCGCGCGCGAGCCGGCGCAGCCGCGTGTAGCCGGCCGGCGAGTAGTGCTCCGCCGGTCCGGGGTCGTCCAGCGCGTCGACCAGCCCTGCGCGCTCGGCGTGCTCGCCGGGCAGGGCGTCGGCGACCGGGTCGGGAGCGCCGGCCGTCGGCGCCGTCTCGGGAATCGGCGATGCGGCGAGCTCGCGGGCACGGCGCCACAGCGCGGCGAGGTCGGCGCCCCCGATCCGCCAGCGCGCACCGGTGAGCAGCCGCACCGCCGCACCGCCAGCGAGCGGGTCGACGACCAGGCGCAGCGCCGAGACGAGGTCGCGCACCTCGGGCTCGTCGAGCAGGCCACCGAGCCCGACGACCTCGACCGGGAGATCCCGTTCGCGCAGTGCGGCCGCGAGCTCGGTCATGTCGGCCCGGCGCCGCACGAGCACCGCACTCGTGGGCGGCGCCTCGCCGCGGTCGAGCGCGGCCCGCCACCGGTCGGCGACGGCGTCCGCGAGCCAGGTCCGTTCGGACACCACGTCGGTGTGCAGGGCGACCCGGACGTCACCGGGCGCGGCGCCGGTGAACGCGCGGAGCTCGTCGACGCCGTCCAGGGAGCGGGGTTCGCGCAGCGGCTCCACCACCCCGTTGGCGAGCGCCAGCACCTCGGGCGGGTTGCGGAAGCTCGTGAGCAGACCGAACCGCCGAGCGGCCACCCACTCCCCCTCGGCATCCGGCCGCGGGAAGTCGGTGACGAACCGTGGCAGGTTCGCCGCGCTCGCGCCCCGCCAGCCGTAGATCGACTGGAACGGGTCGCCCACGGCGGTCACCGCGGTCTGCTCGTCACCCCCGAACAGCGCGCGCAGCATGATCCGCTGGGCGTGCCCGGTGTCCTGGTACTCGTCGAGCAGGACCGCCCGGAACGCGCCGCGCTCGGCCTGGCCGACCTCGGGGTGCGCGTCCGCGAGGCGGGCGGCCGCGGCCATCTGGTCGGCGAAGTCCAGACAGCGCTCGGACCGCTTGCGCGCGGCCAGCTCCTCGACCAGCGGCAGGAGCGCGACCCGGAACCGCTGCCGCTCGACGATCTTCGTCAGCGCCTGCGGCAGCGCCGACCGCTGCCCCTTGGCCGGCGGCGCGGACTCGACGACGCGGGCAAGCGCCTCGGCGTGCTCGCGCAGCTGGTCGGGCTCGGCGAGGTGCTCCCCCAGCTCGCCGGCCAGCGCGAGGACGTAGCCGGTGACGCTGGTCGGGATGAGCGCGGTGTCGAGGTCGCGGGTCCAGGACGAGACGACGCGGTGGGCGAGCTGCCACGACGCGGTCGGCGAGAGCAGGCGCGCCCCGGGATCGACCGGCAGCCGCAGCCCGTGCTCGGTGAGCAGCCGGCCCGCGTAGGCGTGATAGGTCGAGACGGTCGGCTCGAGGGTGCGCACCAGGACCCGGCGCTCGCCGGTGGGGTCGAGCTCGTCGAGCAGCGGGTCCCCGGCGAGGCGGCGCAGGCGGCGCCGGATGCGGTCGGCGAGCTGCCCGGCGGCCTTGCGCGTGAAGGTCAGGCCGAGCACCTGGTCCGGCGTGACGATGCCGTTCGCCACCAGCCACACCACCCGTGCGGCCATCGTCTCGGTCTTCCCGGACCCGGCGCCGGCGGTGACGAGCGCGGACGCGAACGGGGCCGCGATGACCTCGGCCTGCTCGTCGGTCGGGCGGCGCAGCCCGAGGCGCTCCGAGAGCTCCGCCGGGTCGATCAACCCGGTGGTGCCCACCACCAGACCGGTCACGGGACCTGCCTCCCCGACGAGTGCACCGGGCACGCCGTGCGCACCGGGCAGCGCGGGCACGTGTCGTTCTCCTGCCCGACGAACACCGGCCCCTCCGTCATGCGCGCCGCCGCCGCGACCTGCTCGCGCCAGTGCTCGACGCCGTCCTCGTCGAGCGGGGTCTGGGCCCGCTCCTTGGCCTTCTGGCCGTCGCGCTGCAGGTAGACCAGCCGGGCCCCGCCGGGGACGGTCGCAGCGGCCGACCCCTCCGAGGCCGGCGGCGCGGCCAGCCGCTCGGCGAACGCCCCCAGCGCCACCGCCAGCTGGTACACCGCGAGCTGGGGGTGCTCGGCCGCCTTCGCCGCCGAGATCGGGCTCTTGCCCGTCTTCACGTCGACGATCACCGGGCGGCCCTGGCCGTCGACCTCGAGGCGGTCCACCCGGCCGCGGATCGCGACGTCCGCGTCCGCCCCCGCGAGCCGCGCCGTCACCGACTCCTCGACGGCCTGCTCGGTGAGCTCGCGCCGCGAGCCGTCGCGCCAGGCGAGGAACGAGCGGAGCATCCGCCGGCAGTTCGCGAGCTCCCGCCGCGAGAACCACGGCGCGCCCGCGTCGACCGACGCCCACGCGACGTCGAGCGCCTCGTCCAGCTCGGTCTCCCCCGCCCCCTCGGCCGCGCGCTGCACGAGGGCGTGCACGAGGGAGCCGGTGACCGAGGCCAGCGAGTCGGAGTCGTCCCCGCCGTGGGTCTGCAGCGCCCAGCGCAGCGGGCAGGTCAGGATCGTCTCGACCGCGCTGGGGCTCACCGTGATCCGGGAGCCGGGCGGGCGCAGCGGCTCGCCGGTGGACACGTCGAGCAGGCCGTACCAGTCGTCCGGGTCGGCCCCCGGGACGCCGGCCTCGGCGAGCCGCGCGAGCTGGGTCGCCGCGCGGTCACGTCGCGCCGGGTCGGTCGCGGGCGCCGTCACCGCGCGGCGCAGGTCGCCGACCAGCTCGGCGAGCACCAGCGCGCGTCCCTGGCGGCGCCGGGTCCGCCCGGTGTCGTCGGGTCCCGACGACGTGGTGTCGGGGGCGACGTCGTCGAGGAACCGCGACGGCGTGACGTCCTCGGACTCGACGGCGCCGACGTGGACGGCCCGGCGGGCCCGCGAGAGCGCGACCACGAACAGCCGGCGTTCCTCGTCGAGCAGCGGGACGCGGGTGGACAGCGCCGGGTCGTCCGGGACGCCCGCGAGCACGTCGACCATCCGCTCGACGCCGAGCAGGGTCCCGCGACGGCGCAGGTCGGGCCAGACGCCCTCCTGCACGTCCGGGATCACGACGACGTCCCACTCCCGTCCCCGGGCGGCGTGCGCGGTGAGCAGCGCGACCGCCTCGCCGTCGGGGGTGCGCGGCGCCAGGCCGTCGCTCGCGAACCGCTGGTCGTCCACCTGGGCGACGAACCCGGCGACGGTGCCGCCGGGCAGGTCCTCCACGAACCGCCCGGCCCGCTCCACGAGCGCGACGACGGCGTCCAGGTCGCGGTCGGCCTGCGCTCCCGTGACCCCGCCGCGGTCGCTGGCCGCGACCCACCGCGACTGCAGACCGCTCGCCGACCAGACCGCCCACACCACGTCGGGCACGCTCTCCCCCGCGCGGATCGCCTCCACAGCTGCACCGAGCAGGCGGGCGACCCGGCGCAGCGGCGCGGCGTCAGCGTCCGGGACCAGGGCCAGCGGGTCGGGCCAGCCCGCGAGGTGGTCGACCAGCACGTCGACGATCAGCTCGTCGCTGGAGCGCTCGGACCCCCCGCCGGCCTCGTGCAGCCGCAGCAGGCCGCGACGCAGCCGCCGCAGCCCGAGCGGTTCCGCGCCGCCCAGCGGGGACGAGAGCAGGGCGAGCGCGGTGTCGGCGTCGATCGCGGAGACCGGTGGGGCGGTGGCGGCCGTCGCGGCGCAGCGCAGCAGGGTCAGCAGCGGGGCCACGGCCGGGAGCGCGGCGAGCGGGGTGTCGTCCACCGGCACCGCGAGGGGCACGCCCGCGGCGAGCAGTGCCCGGCGCAGCGGCGGCAGGGAGAGCGGCACGGAGCGCACCACGACGGCCAACCGCGACCACGGCACGCCGTCGACCAGGTGCGCCCGGCGCAGGGTGTCGGCCACCCAGGCCGCCTGGCGGCCCGGCGTCGGGAACACCGAGACCGTGGCGGCGCCGCCCTCCGGCGCGGCGTCGGGCAGCCCCGTGCGCGTCCGGCCGGGGCCGACGCCGCGCAGCGGCTCGACGGCCCGGGCCACCGCGTCGCGCACCGCCGGCGACCCGCGGTGGTCGAGCGTGAGCACCGCGGTCGCGCGGCCGCCGGGGTCGGCGTCGCGCAGCACGTCCGGGGCGGCGCCGCGGAAGCCGAGCACCGAGGAGTCCGGGTCGCCGGCCAGGACCCACGCCTGCGCCGTGGCGCCCAGGGTGCGGGCGAGCTCGAGCTGCTGGGGGTCCATGTCCTGCGCGTCGTCCACCACGAGGTGGCGCACGTGCTCGCGCTCGCTCGCGAGCAGCCCGGGGTCGGTGGTGAACGCGTCGAGCACCGCCGCGACGAGCTCCGCTGCGTCGAGCGGCGGGGCCGAGGCCAACGGGTTCGCCGACCCCGCCGCCGCGCGCAGCAGCGTGACCTCCTCGAAGCTCTGGTAGAAGCGCGCGGCCGCCACCCACACCGCGACGTCGTGCTCCTTGCCCAGCGCCCGCAGCTCCCGCGGGCCGAGCCCGCGCTCCGCGGCGCGCAGCAGCAGGTCCCGCACCTCGGCGGCGAACGCGGGCGCCTCGAGCGCGGGCGTCAGCCGCGCGGGCCAGCCCGAACCCCGGCCGAAACCCGCGGCCTCCCCGGCGAGCAGCTCGCGGACCATCGCGTCCTGCTGCGCGCCTGGCAGCAACCGCGGCGGGGCCTCCTCCCGGCGCGCGGCGTGGCGGCGCAGCACCGCGAACGCGTACGAGTGCACGCTGCGCACCAGCGGCTCCCGCGCGGCCGTCAGCGTGCTGCCGACGGCACCGTCGAGGACACGGCGACGGGCCGAGATGCGCTCGCGCAGCGCCGCGGCGGACCGTCGGTCGCCCACGAGGACCAGCGAGCGCGCGTCCGGGTCGGCGTGCAGCAGCCGTGCGACCCGCTCGGCCAGCAACGTGGTCTTCCCCGTGCCGGGCCCGCCGAGCAGCCGCAGGAATCCCGCGTCGTGCTCCAGCACCCGCCGGGCCGGCGGGTCCAGCACGAGGTCGGCCGGCAGGCGGGTGGCCGCGCGCAGCAGCCGGGGTGCGGGCTGCGCGCCGTCACCCCTCGCACCGGGACCCCGCGTACCCCCGGAAGCCGCCGTCGTCATGTCCCCGAGGGAACCACGACCCCCCGACAGTCACGTCCCCGGCTGGCAGGATCGCCCGCGTGGACGAGGCACGGCACGAGCGGATCCGGGCGGTCGTCGCCTCGATCCCCGAGGGCCGCTGGTGCAGCTACGGCGACGTCGCGGCGGCGGCCGGGGAGCGCTCGGCGCGGGTCGTCGGGACCGTGCTCTCCACCGACGGCGCCGACCTGCCGTGGCACCGGGTCCTGCGCACCACCGGCACGCCGGCGCCGCACATCGCGGTCGAGCAGATCCGCCGCCTCACCGCGGAGGGCGTCCTCGTCGTCGACGCCCGCGCCGCGAAGGGCCAGCGGCACGCGTTC
>NZ_JBVPVA010000071.1:0-1051 GCF_055612215.1 Actinomycetospora sp.
CATGTCGAGGACCTCGGCCACCGTCTTGCCCTTGTAGTGCACCTCGAGGGTCTCCCGGTTGTACCGGGCGCCCTTGCACACCTCGCACGGGACGTAGACGTCCGGCAGGAAGTTCATCTCGATCTTGATCGTGCCGTCGCCGGCGCACGCCTCGCAGCGCCCGCCCTTGACGTTGAACGAGAACCGGCCGGGCCCGTAGCCGCGGACCTTCGCCTCGTTGGTCGACGCGAAGAGCTTGCGCATGTGGTCCCACACGCCGGTGTAGGTCGCCGGGTTGGACCGCGGCGTGCGCCCGATCGGTGACTGGTCGACCCGCACGAGCTTGTCGAGGTGCTCGAGCCCGGTGACCCGGGTGTGGCGGCCCGGCACCTGCCGTGCGCCGTTGAGCTTGTTCGCCAGGACCGTCGCGAGGATGTCGTTGACCAGGGTGGACTTCCCCGACCCGGACACCCCGGTGATCGACACCAGGCAGCCCAGCGGGAACGAGACGTCCACGTCGTGCAGGTTGTGCTCCCGGGCCCCGACCACGCTGACCTGGCGCTTGCGGTCCCGCGGCCGGCGGATGTCGGGCACCGGGATCGCGCGGCGCCCCGACAGGTAGTCCCCCGTCATCGACTCGGTGTTCGCCTCGAGCTGCGCCACCGAGCCGGAGTGCACCACCCGACCGCCGTGCTCGCCCGCGCCCGGGCCGATGTCGACCACCCAGTCCGACGCCCGCACGGTGTCCTCGTCGTGCTCGACGACGATCAGGGTGTTCCCCAGGTCGCGCAGCCGCGTGAGCGTGTCGATCAGCCGGCGGTTGTCGCGCTGGTGCAGGCCGATCGAGGGCTCGTCGAGGACGTAGAGCACCCCGACCAGGCCGGACCCGATCTGGGTCGCGAGCCGGATGCGCTGGGCCTCGCCCCCGGACAGGGTGCCGGCCGCGCGGGAGAGCGAGAGGTAGTCGAGCCCGACGTCGAGCAGGAAGCCGAGCCGCGCCTGGACCTCCTTGAGGACCGCCCCGGCGATCACCTGCTCGCGGGACCCGAGGACGAGCCCCTTCAGGAACTCC
>NZ_JBVPVA010000147.1:0-1333 GCF_055612215.1 Actinomycetospora sp.
GTCCGCAACCGCAAGGAGGACGCCCAGGAGGAGCACGGCCTGGGGTACTGCAACATCACCAAGTGCTGCACCGAGGTGTGCCCGGAGCACATCAAGATCACCGACAACTCCCTCATCCCCATGAAGGAGCGGGTGGTCGACCGCAAGTACGACCCGCTGGTCTGGCTCGGTCGGAAGATCTTCAAGCGCCAGGACCTCGAGCAGCGGGGCGCCACCGGCAAGACGTCGCTGGACGACGCCGGTCCGGACAACGGCTCGCCGCTGCCCGCCGACTCGATCGGCCCGGTCGGCAGCTAGCCCGCCGACGGCCCAGCCGCTGGATCGCCGGCGACGAGGGGCACAGGACGCAGCTCGGGACGACCGAGGACCTGCGTCCTGTGCCCCTCGTCCGTCCGGCGCCCGAAGTCCGGGCGCCGGATGCCGATCAGGGGCACTCCACGCAGCCCCCGAGGGCTCGACGAGTGCGTGACGTACCCCTCGGCGGCGCCGTCGCCGCGCACCTCGGCCGCGCCGTCGCCCCACGCCCCGGCCGCGCCGTCGCCACACGCCCCGGCCGCGCCCTCGCCGCTCACATCGGCACCGCCGTGACGCCCAGCTGGGCCCAGAAGCGCGCGTTGGCCTCCCGGTCCCGGTCGTAGGTCTCCATGCGGGTCCAGCGGCCGTCGCGGACCTCGATGACGTAGACCGCGTGGTTGTCGAACACCGCGTCCCCGACACGGCCGGTCTCGTGCACGAGCAGCACGACGTGGTCGTCGCCGCCGTAGATGCCCAGCGGCTCCTGCGCGAAGGTCCCCTCGAAGAACGCGAACCAGGCGCCGAGGAACTCGAAGAAGGCCTCGCGGCCCTCGATGACGTGCCAGTCGCCGGCGCCGTTGTCGTGGTTGACCATCACGAAGTCGTCGGTCATCAGCGCGTTGCTCGGACCGACGTCCCCCTGGGCCAGGGCGGTGAAGGCCGCGATCACCGCGGTGACGTTCGGGTGCTCGGTGACGGTGTCGGTGGTCATGGCGGTCTCCCCATCCTCGGACGAACTGCCCGGGACGCTAGGGGCCTCGGCGCGCGAGAACCTCTGCCGAACGGCAGACGACCGGGAGCGGACAGGGGCTCGGGCGCCGTCGTCGGGAAGCGCCGGCCCGGCCGTCGACGCCGAGCCCGGCCCCGACGAGGACCGTCCGGCGCGAGGGCCGGGCAGGGAGGTCCACCTACGCATCCTCGCAGGTGGACGGCCTACCCTGGAGGCGATGACCGCAGCAGTCCCGCGCACCTTCGCCATCCGCACCCACGGGTGCCAGATGAACGTGCACGACTCCGAGCGACTCGCCGGTGTGCTCGT
>NZ_JBVPVA010000276.1:0-3449 GCF_055612215.1 Actinomycetospora sp.
GCCCCCGACGGCGTCGATGTCCACCCCGTAGCTGACGAGAATCTCCTTGGCCATGCCCCGGATTACCCGTCCAGGCCCGCCCAGAACGCCAGCAGCACCCCGGCGCCGCGGTTCGGGTCCTGCACCATCCACCAGTGCCCCAGGCCGCGGAGCTCCGCGACCTGCGCCCCCGCGCGCTCCGCACCCCGCCGGCGCAGCGCCTCGTCGCCGACGAAGTGGTCCTCGGTCGCGAGGACGGCGAGGCCCGGCCGCGCCGCCAGCCGGCCCAGGGCCTCCCCGCGCCGGGCCATCGCGGGCTGCGCGGCATCGCGGTAGAGACGCAGCACGCAGGCCTGCATCGCCTCGTCCTGCCCCGCGGCGAGCCGCTCCGCCACCTCCGGGGAGATGCCGTTGCCGACCATCCGCTCCGCCTTCGCGGCCGGTGTCCCGCCGAGCATCGCCGCGATGTGCCGCTCCCCGACCCCGGGCGTCTGCCAGGCCTGCGCGAGGTCGTGCCAGACGTAGTCCGGCTCGAAGATCCCCAGGACGTCGGACGCCCAGCTGCGCACCAGCTCGGGTCGCTCCATCAGGGCGGTGACGACGTGCCCGCCGCCCCAGTCGTGCCCGACGAGGTCGATCGGCCCGTCGAGGCGCTCCAGCTCGCCGATCAGCCAGTCGCGGTAGCCGTCGACGGTCGCGGAGAACCCGGGCGGCACCGGCGCCCCGAAGCCCGGCGGGGACAGCGGGACGACGTCGGTGACGCCGGCCTCGCGCAGCGCGGCGACGAGCGGGTCCCAGACGGCGGCGGTCTCGGGGTTGCCGTGGACGAGGACGACGGTCACCCGCGCGAGTCTGGGGCACGTCCCGCCACGGCGGGGGTCACATCGGGGTCACGCGCAGCACGGCCCGCGGACGCGGGCTGTTCGAGCGGCCCAGGAGGCGCTCGACGCGCTGGAGGAGCCGGACGCCCCCGAACTCCCAGCCGTACTTGACCCGGAGCAGCCGCTCGGCGAGGTCCACCGTCTCCGGGGACTCGTCCACGACCGCGGTCGCGGGGACCACGGGCGTGCCGTCGGTCACGCGCCCGCGGCGGTCGCAGGCCCGCAGCTCCACGTGGGCGTCACGACGGATGCGCTTGACCTTGCCGCTGTCGGCGACGGTGTAGACCACGAGCCCGGCGCCGTCACGCACGACCCACACCGGGGTCGACACCGGCTCGCCGGTGCGGCGGAAGGTGGTCAGCGAGACGAAGGGCTCGTCGCCGAGGGTCACGAGTGATGCCGTCACCCTTCCGCGATACCCGAGCCCTCGCGGGGGTGCACCGCCACGAACCTCACAGCGCGCCGTCGATCACATCGGGCCGTCCGGGGCGCGGGTCGCCCGGATCGCGACGTCGGCCGGGGCTCGTCACACGGGCGTCACACGACCGACACGCGGACCTCACGGAGAGCGGTTCCACCGCCGTGCGCCGATCCGGCACCCTCTCGGGACATGAACGCTCCGCACGTCGACGACCACCGCACCGGTCGGCCCGACCGCCCCCCGCGGGTGGTCGTCATCGGGAGCGGCTTCGCCGGCTTCCACACGGCGAAGTCCCTGGCCCGGCGCACGAGGGGCGCCGTCGAGATCGTCGTGGTCAGCCCCACGAACTACTTCCTCTACCTGCCGCTGCTCCCCGAGGTGGCCGGCGGGATCCTCGAGCCGCGGCGCATCGCCGTGGCCCTGTCCGACGCCCTGCCGGCCTGCGTGCGCCACGCGCCCGGCGAGGTCGACGCCATCGACCTGGACGCCCGGGAGATCGGGTGGCTCGACCCCGAGGGCGTGTCGCACCGGACGACCTACGACCGGCTCGTCATCGCGGCCGGCAGCGTCCACAAGGTGATGCCGATCCCCGGGGTGAACGAGTACGCCGTCGGCTTCCGCGGCGTCCCGGAGGCGTTCTACCTCCGCGACCACCTCGTGCGGCAGATCGACCTCGCGGCGATGAGCGACGACCCCGACGAGCGCGCGGCCCGGTGCACGTTCGTCGTCGTCGGCGCCGGCTACACGGGCACCGAGGTCGCCGCGCAGGGCCAGCTGTTCACCCGGGCCCTCGCGCGCAGCCGCCACCTCGACCCGGACGACATGCGCTGGGTGCTCGTCAGCCGGGGTGCGGTGCTCGCCGGACTGGACGAGCACCTCGCGACGACCGCGGACGCCGTGCTGCGCCGGCGCGGGGTCGAGGTGCACACCGACGAGACGATGGAGGAGGCCACCGACGAGGGCGTCCTGCTCAGCTCCGGGGAGCGCATCCCGACCCGGACGCTGCTGTGGTGCGTCGGCGTGCGCGCCGACCCGCTGATCGAGGACCTCGACATCGAGGTCGAGGCCGGGCGGGTCGTGGTCCACGAGACGCTGCAGGTGCCGGGTCACCCCGAGCTCTACGCGTGCGGGGACGCGGCGGCCGTGCCCGACCCGAGCCGCCCCGGCGAGTACACCGCCATGACCGCACAGCACGCCGTGCGCCAGGGGGCGCTCGCCGGCCGGAACATCGCGGCCTCACTCGGGTACGGGTCGGTGCGGCCCTACCGCCACCGCGACCTCGGCTTCGTCGTCGACCTGGGCGGGTTCCAGGCCGCGGCGGCTCCGCTGCACATCCCGCTCACCGGCTTCCCCGCCAAGGTCGTCACGCGCGGCTACCACCTGGCCTCGATGCCCGGGAACCGCGTCCGCACCGCGGCGGACTGGATCCTCGAGGCACTCCAGCCCCGCCAGAGCGCCCAGCTCGGTCTCGTCCGCTCGCCCGCGATCCCGCTGGACACCGCCTCGCCCGAGGTCCCCCAGCACCACCTCGGTTTCCCGCACGCGTCCGGCGGGCGTTGATCCGATTCCGCGGAAACGGATCACGACGGTCCGGACGGAACCTTTTTCCGCGGAGATCCGGAAATTGCGCACCCTGCTGCGCCGCGATACGGTCACCACCCGTAGGGGCCGCCCGGCGCACCCGTTACGCCTGATCGCGGGCCTGCCGGTGGCACGGGAACCACAGTCCGGGAATCACACGGCACATTCACGTCCCCGGCTCTTGTTGGCCGACCCGGGGCAGGAATACGCTGCGAGCGTAGCCGGGCAGCAACGTCTCCCCCCGACGAAATCCGGGTCTACCCCCCAGACCCGGAGGTGTGCTGCCCGGCTACACACCTGCCTTTCACCGGGAACGCGGGCATTCCCGAGAAATGGGACACCGTCCCCTCGTGCACCATCATCCGTTGCCGGGCCGGTCCGCGCCCCGACGCGTGGGCACCACCCGGATCGTGGTACCCAGGAGGGAACCGATCCCCCGGAGCCAGCCGGGGGCCGACCCGACCCGGATGAGGTGCACCAGATGGCCCTGATGCGTCGCGTGGCCGTTCTCGGAGCCGCCGTGGCCGCCGCCCGCCAGTACGCCCGTCAGAACCCGGACAAGGTCAACCGCTACGCGGACCAGACCG
>NZ_JBVPVA010000299.1:0-1820 GCF_055612215.1 Actinomycetospora sp.
ACCGCGACACCACGCTCGTGGGGTACCCCAAGGCTCACCTCTGGGTCGAGGCACGAGGCGCCGACGACATGGACCTGTTCGTGCTCATCCAGAAGCTCGACGCCCACGGCACCCCGCTGCAGGCCTTCACCGTCCCCAACCGGACCGCGATAGCCCACGACCTCACCGACCACGGCGCGTCGATCCTGCGCTACAAGGGCGCCGACGGCCGGCTGCGCGTCTCCCGCCGCCACCTCGACGAGGCCCTGTCCTCCGACGACGTCCCGGCCCACTCCTTCGACCGCGTCGAGACCCTCGCCGCCGGTCAGATCGTCGAGGTCGAGATCGACCTGCTCCCGGTCGGGCTCGCCTTCCGGGCCGGGCAGCAACTCCGTTTCGTCGTCAGCTCCCGCAACCTGCTGGGCACCCTGATGCCCGGCATCGACGAGTACGTCGGAGCCAACGCCGGCACACACGTCATCCACACCGGAGGCGACCACGCCTCCGCTCTGCAGCTCCCCGTGCAGGCAGCCACCACCGCCGCGGAGCCGTCGGTGCACCTCGCCGGCGAGAACGACGACCAGAGCATCGAGCACGACGAGGTGGCCGCCGCCCGCCGTGCCCTGGCGCTGCTGAAGGGCAGGCTCGGCCGCGAGCGCCTGCTCGACCTGCTCGCCGACGAGATCGCCGCCGGGAGCACCTACCTGCGCGACCAGATCACCGCCTCCGCCGGTCGGGAAATCACCGGGGCCACGACCCTGCGGGCCCACGGCATCACCGCAGCCCAGTTCACCGGCTGGCTCTCCCAGGCCTTCGCCCGCGAGGACGTCATGATCGCGGGCCACCCCGAGCACTACTCGATCCACGGCGCCAGTGGCCGGGTCAACATCGTCGAGACCCTCGGCGAGCACGTCTGCTCGTTCTTCATGCGCGACTGGGACGAGGCCGCGTCCGGACCGGAGCGCCTCCCCGCCGACGCGCCCCGCGGCCGGCGCTCACACCTCGTCCTCGAGGACGGCACCGTCATAGGCTCCATCGCCAACACCTTCACCGACGACGACGACGGGTTCACCGCCCGCCTCTCGGTGACCCTGCCGGGCACCTGCGGCCCACAGGTGATCGAGCACCACCTCGAGCACTTCGCCGTCGAGTTCCGGAACTGGATCCTCACCGCGGCCGCCGAACGACCCGGAGCACCCTGACCGGCCAACCTCGGCGGAGGCGTCGCTGTGAGCCGGTCGCTAGGCCGCGACGGCACCTTGCTGGCCCAGCAAGCACCGTCAGGCGGCGGGGGCGGCTTCAACATTCTGCAGTCCCTGCAGAACGCCTTCACCACGTTCCTGAGCTACGTACCCAACGTGATCGGCGCCCTGCTGGTGCTGATCATCGGCTACATCATCGCGCGCCTGCTGCGCGCCGGGATCTCGCGGCTGCTGCGCCGCGTGCACCTCGACGACAAGCTCACCCACGGCCGCGGCGGCGAGTACGTCTCCCGGTTCTCGCCCAAGGGCCAGCCCTCGCAGCTGGTCGGGCTCGTCGTGCAGTACGTCCTGATGGTCTTCGTGATCGTCTCCGCGGTCGGGACGCTGAACATCCCCGCCGTCACCGGGTTCGTGAACCTGGTGCTCGCCTACCTGCCCAACGTGATCGCCGCGCTGCTGATCTTCCTGGTCGCCGCCGCCGTCGCGGCCGCCGTCGGGGGGCTCGTGCACCGCACCATGGGTGACACCCCGACCGGGCGCGTCGTCCGCTCGGCCGCCCCGACGCTGGTCATGGCCATCGCCGTGTTCATGATCCTCAACCAGCTCGGGATCGCGCAGGTCATCGTCAACGCCACCTAC
>NZ_JBVPVA010000446.1:0-7958 GCF_055612215.1 Actinomycetospora sp.
GTCTACTTCTTCTCCGGTCCGGGCTTCCTCTCCGGCGGGTGGCGCTGGCCGTTCCTCGCCTCGATCGTGCTCATCGGCATCGGCCTGTTCGTGCGGCTGACGGTGCTGGAGTCGCCGGCGTTCGCGGCGCTGCGCAGCCGCGGCGCGGTCGCGAAGCTGCCCCTGGTGGACACGCTGAAGTACCAGTGGCGCGACGTCCTCAAGGCGATGTTCGTGCGCACCGCCGAGCAGGCGCCGTTCTACCTGTTCACCTCGTTCGTGCTGGTCTACGGCACCAAGACGCTGAAGCTGGCCCAGACCGACCTGCTGCTCTACCTGATCGTCGCGGCCCTGATCGGCATCGTCTCCGTGCCGTTCTTCGGCTGGCTCTCCGACCGCCTGGGCCGACGCGTGGTCTACGGCGCCGGGGTGGTGCTGACCGGCCTCTACGCGTTCCCGTACTTCTGGCTGCTCGACACCCGGGTCGGCGGGCTCGTGATCCTCGGCATGATCCTGGGCCTCGTCTTCCACGACATGATGTACGGCCCGCAGGCGGCGCTGATCTCCGAGAGCTTCGGCACCGGGGTGCGCTACACCGGCGCGGGGCTGGGCTACCAGCTCGCGTCGGTCATCGCGGGCGGGCCGGCACCGCTGATCGCGGCCGCCATCCTCGCCGCGACCGGGACCTACACCTGGATCGCGATCTACATCATCGGCTGCGCGGTGGTGTCGCTGATCGCGCTGTCGCTCATGCACCCGCGTCCGCCGGACGAGGACGACCAGCACTCCGAGGAGGACGCGCCGGTGCCGATCATGGAGGGCGAGTCGGCGCGCGTCGGGGACGGGCCGGTCGCGCAGGCCTGAGCCCCGGCGGGGATCCTGGGCGGTGATGACGCGCCCGTCGATCCGCCCGCTCAGTCCCGACGCCCTGCTCGACGCGCTCGCCGAGGAGGTCCACGCGCGCCGGGGTCCCGACAGGGGCTCGGTGCGGGTCCTGCTCGACGGCGCCGCCGCCGCGCGACCCGACCGGTGGGCCGACGGGCTCGTCGACCGGCTCCGGGGCCTCTCGCGGGCGGTGCTGCGGGTGTCGGCGTGGGACTTCCTGCGCCCGGCGTCGCTGCGCCTCGAGCGCGGACGGACCGATCCGGACGCGTTCTACGACGACTGGCTCGACGCCGGGGGGCTGGTCCGCGAGGTCCTCGCCCCGGCCGCGCAGGGCCGCCCCGTCCTGCCCCGGCTCTGGGACGTCGAGACCGACCGCGCCGTACGGGCCGCCCGGGTGGACCTCCCGGCGGGCGGGGTGGTGCTCGTCGACGGCCCGCTGCTGCTCGGGCGCGGGCTGCCCGCGGAGCTCGAGGTGCACGTGTCCCTCTCGTCCGGGGCGCTCGCCCGGCGCACCCCCGAGGCCGACGCGTGGACCCTCCCCGCCTACGAGCGATACGCCGCGGAGGTGGACCCGGACGCGATCGCCGACCTCGTCGTGCTCGCCGACCACCCGGACCGCCCGGCGCTGCGGTTCCGCGCCTGAATCACGCCGCGGTGCGCCCCGGCGGGGCGACCGCCCGGAGGTCCGGGAGCTCGATGTCCTCGGCCCGGTCCGGGCCGAGGCTCCCCAGCAGGCCCGTCACCGCCCGGACGGGCCGGCTCCCGACGAGCGCCGCGGC
Organism: Actinomycetospora sp.; assembly: GCF_055612215.1. Classification (NCBI taxonomy): domain Bacteria; kingdom Bacillati; phylum Actinomycetota; class Actinomycetes; order Pseudonocardiales; family Pseudonocardiaceae; genus Actinomycetospora; species Actinomycetospora sp. Next base: position 1,644 of record NZ_JBVPVA010000446.1, read on the forward strand.
CCGCCGGAGGACCGTGATCCCGGCGCGGGTGCGGGGATGGGCCAGGCCCGGCGCACCGGGGGCGATCTTCTGGGCGCGCTCGACGTAGGGCCGCAGCCGCGCGTCGTAGGCGGCGAACGCCTCCTCGACCCGGTCCGGGCCGTGCGCGGCGAGCTCGCCGGCCAGCACGTAGGCCCCGACGAGCGCGCACGAGGTCCCCATCCCGGACAGCGGGGACGGGCAGTACGCGGCGTCCCCGACGAGCCCGACCCGGCCGGCGTGCCAGCGCGGCAGCCGCATCTGCCCGATGAGGTCGAGGTAGAGCGGGGCGTCGTCGAGGGCCTCGAGGATGCGCGGGGCCTGCCACCCGGCGTCGGCGAACGTGCGCCGCAGGACGAGCCGCTGCTCGTCCTGGCCGAGCTCCTCGAACCCGCGGACGCCGGTGGTGAAGGTCAGCAGCGCGCGCGTGGCCCGACGTTGTCCGGGCGCAGGCCGAGCGTCCGGCCGCCGGGCGCGTTGTACCAGCGCCACCAGCGGTCGTCGTCGGGACGGCGCGGGATCGTCAGGTAGGCGGTGTAGAGACCGAGGTCGTGGACGCGGGCGTCGGGCATCACCAGCGCGCGGGTCCGGGAGGTGAGGCCCTCGGCGACCACGACGACGTCGAAGGACCGCCCCGGGCCGCGCCGGAAGGTGACGTCCACCCGGTCGTCGTGGGACTCCAGGCCGGTGATCTCGTCGCCGAAGACGTACTCGGTGCGCTCGACGGAGCGCTCGTAGAGGATGCGGGCGAGCTCGCCGCGGAGGATCTCGGCCTCGGCGGTCGGGCCGCCGACGTCGCCCGGCCCGGCGGGGAACGACGCGACCTCCGCGCCGTCCCCGTCCTCGAACCGCAGCCCCTCCTCGCCGGTGCCCGCGGCGAGGACGTCGTCCTCGATCCCGGTGCGGCGCAGCACCTCGCGGGCCGCCCCGCGGACGTCGATGTTGTGCCCGGCGTCGCGCAGGCCGTCGTAGCGCTCGACGACGGTGGTCGACCATCCCGCCTCCGCCAGCCAGTGGGCCAGCATCGGGCCGGCGACGCTGGCGCCGGAGATCAGGACGCTCGGGGTGCTCACCTCACGGGCTTACCCCTCATCCGCCGACCCCGCATCCCGGGTTGAGCAGGCCGTCCGGGTCGAGGGCGGCGCGGACCCGGCGCATCGCGGCCAGGGCGCCCGGATCCCCGAGCTCGGCGAGCGCGTCCGCCTTGGCCCGCCCGACCCCGTGCTCGCCCGACACCGCCCCGCCCAGGGCGACCCCGGCGGCGAGCACCTCGTGGAGCGTGGCGTGGAGCTCGGCCGCCTTCTCCTCCGCCTCCCCGGGCCCGAAGACGGCGAGGTGGGCGTTGCCGTCGCCGAGGTGCCCGCAGCCGAGGACCCGGGCGCCGTGCCGGTCGCCGGCCGCCCGGGCCCGGTCGAGGAACTCGGCGAGCGCCGAACGCGGCACCACGACGTCGACGATCTCGTCGGCCCCGCGGGCCTTGATCGTCCAGAACGTCTGCTCGCGGGCGGCGACGAGGCGGCGCGCGGAGCCGTCCGGGAGCGCGTAGACGTCGAGGGCGCCGTGCTCGGTGAGCAGCGCGCCGAGCTCGACGAGGTCCTCCTCGACGCGGTCCTCGCGGCGCCCGACGAGCTCGACCAGCAGGTAGGCCGTGGCGGCGGCGCGGACGTCGTCGGGGACGCCGAGGGCGAGGTCGGCGGCCGTGCAGATCGCGTCCATCGTCGGGTCGTCGAGGTATTCGCAGAGCGCCGGTGCGAGCCCGCTCCCGACGGCGCGGGCGACCGCGGCCGTCGTCGTGGCCAGGTCCGGGAACGGCGCGAGGACGGTGCGACGGACGGGCAGGTAGGGCTGGAGGCGGACGGTGACCTCGGTGACCAGCGCGAGGGTGCCCTCGGAGCCGGTGAGCAGCTGGGTGAGGTCGTAGCCGCTGGAGACCTTCGCGATGCGGCCGCCGGTGCGCACGACGGTGCCGTCGGCCAGCACCGCCTCGAGCCCGACGACGTGCGCCCGGGTCACGCCGGAGCGGACCGCGTGCATCCCGCCGGCGTTGGTCGCGACGGTGCCGCCGAGGCTCGCGCTCTGCTCCCCTGGGCGGACCGGGTAGGTGAGGCCGTGCTCGCGGGCGGCGGCGTCGAGCTGTTCCAGGGACACCCCGGGCTCGACGACGGCGACGTGGTCGGTCGGGTCGATGGAGCGGATCGCGGTCATGCGGTCGAAGGCGACGACGACCGCGCCGTCGGGGGCGTTGGCTCCGCCGGAGAGCCCGGTGCCGGAGCCGCGCGGGACGAGGGGGGTGTGCGTCGCGCGGGCGGCGTCGACGACGGCGACGACCTCGGCGGTGCTGCCCGGCCGGACGACGTGCGCGGGGGTGCCGTGGGGGACCGCGAGGGCCTCGTCGTGGGCGAGGTCGAGGGCGGCGTCATCGGTGCCGTCGAGCACGTGCGCGGCGCCCACCGCGGCGACGAGCCGTTCCCGGAGGTCACTCATGGTGCCCCAGCTTCCTGCAAGCGAAGCCCTATCGGCGTGCTCCCCTGATCGCTTGCGCCCAGTGGCAGTAAATCCACATCCTCACGGAGTGACCGACCCCCGCGACGTCGCGCTCCGTGATCTCTGGGCCCGCCTCGACGCGTCCGGCCCGCCGCCGGCTCCCCGCTGGCGGGGCGACTCGACCGGCCTGGCCTCGCCCCTGCCCGTCGACGCCCTGGCACAGGGGTCCGTCGCCGCCGCGGCCGGGGCGGCGGTACTGCTGGCCGGGACGCCGATGCCCGAGATCGACCCCGTCCTGATCGGGAGCTCCTTCCGCGCCGACCAGCTGATGCGGATCGACGGCGAAGCCCCGGGCGGGTTCGCGCCGCTGTCGGGGTTCTGGCGCGCCGGCCGGGGCGGGCGGAGCGACGGGGGATCGAACAGCGGCTGGGTCCGCACCCACGCCAATTACCCGCACCACCGGACCCGCCTGCTCGCCGCACTCGGGCTGCCCGAGGACAGCCGTCCCGACGACCTCGCCGCCGCCCTCGCCGCCCGGCCCGCCCGGGAGGTGGAGGACGTCGTCGCCGCGGCCGGCGGGATCGCGGTCGCCGTGCGCGACCGCGCCACCTGGGCGTCGTCGGGACCCGGCCGCGCCGTCGCCGACGAACCCCTGGTGACGATCCGGCGCAGCGACACGTCCACCCCCGGCGTCGGGACCCGGATCCGCGTCCTGGACCTGACCCGCGTGATCGCCGGGCCCGTCGCCACCCGCACCCTCGCACTCGCCGGGGCCGACGTGCTGCGCGTCGACCCGCCGCACCTGCCCGAGATCCCCGCCCAGCACGCCGACACCGGCCTCGGCAAGCGCACGACGATCCTCGACGCCGCGGACCCGCGGGTGCGGGAGCTGGCCGACACCGCCGACGTCGTCGTCACCGGCTACCGCCCGGGTGCGCTCGACCGCTTCGGCCTCGCGCCCGAGGATCTGCTCGCGCGTCGGCCCGGCCTCGTCGTCGTCCGGCTCGATGCGTGGGGCTGGACGGGTCCGTGGGCGGCGCGACGGGGGTTCGACAGCATCGTGCAGGCGGCCTCCGGGATCGGGGTGGCGTGCGGGACCGAGGACCGGCCGGGTGCGCTGCCCGCCCAGGCGCTCGACCACGCGACCGGCTACCTGGCCGCCGCATCCGCGCTGCTGGGGCTGGCGGAGCGGCCGACCCGCGGCGGCTCGATCCGCGAGCTGGCGCTGGCGCGGACGGCGGAGTGGCTGTGGTCCGGGCCCGTCGGCGGGCTCGACGACGCGAACCGGGTTCCGGCGGTCGAGCCGGTCCGGCAGTCGCTCGGCCGGCTCGAGGTGCCGCCCCCCGTGTTCGGCGGCGAGTGGGCGGGGCCGGCCCACGAGCTCGGGGCCGACGATCCGGTGTGGGCCCGCTGACGACCGGGCTCTACTGCCACTGGGTGCAAGCGTCGACGCTTCGCTGGCACTGAAGGGCTCGCCCCCCGCTACCGCCGGGCCGCCTTCCTCTCCGCCCGCACGATGTTCATCACGGCCTGGATGAGCCCGAGGTGGGTGAACGCCTGCGGGAAGTTGCCCAGGTGCCGCCCCGAGTGCGGGTCGATCTCCTCGGCGTAGAGGTGCAGCGACGACGCCGAGGCCAGCAGCTTCTCGCAGAGCGCCGTCGCCCGCTCCACCTCGCCGATGACCGCCAGCGCCGACACCAGCGCGAAGGAGCAGATCGTGAACGTGCCCTCCTCGCCCGAGAGCCCGTCGTCGGTGTCCTCCACGAGGTAGCGCAGCACCAGGTCGTCGGTCGTGAGCTCGTCGGCGATCGCGAGCACCGTCGCCCGGCAGCGCGGGTCGTCGGGGGAGAGGAACCCGACGATCGGCATCAGCAGCAGCGACGCGTCCAGCGCCGTCGTGCCGTAGTGCTGGCAGAGCACCCCGCGCTCGTCGACGGCGTTCACCAGCACGTCGTCGCGGATCTCCGCCGCGGCCCGCGCCCACCGGTCCTCCCGCTTCGCGTCGCCGCGCAGCGCCGCCAGCCGGGCCCCGCGGTCGGCGGCGAGCCAACAGGTGATCTTCGAGGTCGTGAAGTGCTGCGGCTCGCCGCGCACCTCCCACGGCCCCCGGTCGGGCCCGCGCCAGTTCTCCAGCGCCGCCTCGACCTGGGTCACGACGATGCGCCACAGCCGGTCGTCGAGCCGGTCACGGCTGCGGACGTACTGGTAGATCGCCCCGACCGCGGCGCCCCAGACGTCGTGCTGGGCCTGGTCGTAGGCGCCGTTGCCGATGCGCACCGGGTAGGCGCCCTCGTAGCCGTCGAGGTGGCCGAGGACCTCCTCGTCGAGCCGCGACCGCCCGTCGACGCCGTACATGATCTGCAGCTGCCCGGCCGCGGCCTCGGCCGCCTCCGCGACGAAGTAGAAGAAGTCGTTGGCCTCCCAGTCGAAGCCCAGCGCGTACAGCGCCCACAGCGCCAGCGCCGAGTCCCGGATCCAGGAGTAGCGGTAGTCCCAGTTCCGCTCGCCGCCCGGCGTCTCGGGCAGCGACGTCGTGGCCGCCGCCGCGATCGCGCCGGTCGGGGCGAAGGTGAGGCCCTTCAGCGTCAGGGCCGAGCGCTGCAGGTAGGGCAGCCAGCGGTGGTCGGGGAAGTCGCCGCGGTCGAGCCAGTGCCGCCAGTGGTGCTCGGTCCAGGTCAGCCGGTCCAGCGCCTCGTCGACCGTCGACGGCGGCGCGTGCTCGCTCCACGACAGCGCGAAGAAGCGCCACTCGCCCTCCTTCACCAGCGTCCGCGACGTGGCGTGGGCGCCCTCGAAGCCGACGTTGGTGTCGGTGGTGAGCAGCAGCGCGGGGCCCTCGTGACCGCCGGACGCCCGCGCCGTCCGGTAGCTCTCGCCCGGGTAGGTCCACCCGGCCGGCGTCCGCCCGTAGTCGAACACCGGGGCGCACTCCATCCGCAGCTGGACCTGCCCGGACAGGCAGCGCGCGACCCGCAGCAGCACGTGGTCGGCGTCGTAGTCGGTCGGCGCGCGCATGTGCGAGCCGGACCGCTCGCCCTCGTGGTGCCACGGCCCCATGAGCAGGACGTCGAGGACCTGCAGCCAGCCGGTCCGGGTGCACCACGTCGTCTCGAGCACCATCGTGCCCGGCACGTAGCGCCGCGCGGCCGGCACGTCGACGCCGTCGGGGGAGACCCGGAACGTGCCCGCGTCCCGGTCGAGCACCGCGCCGAACACGCTCGGCGAGTCCATCCGCGGCAGGCACAGCCACTCGACGGCGCCGTTGGGTGCGACGAGGGCCGTCGTCTCGCAGTCCGACAGGAACCCGTAGTCGGCGATCGGCGGGAACGGGCTCGCCACCAGACCCGGGACGTGGCCGGTCCGGGCCACCTGGTCGTGGACGGGCGCGGCGTCGGTCTGCGGTGCGCTCACGAGCGGCGATGCTGCCCTACCCGCGTGGCGGGCGGGTTCCGGGCCTGCGACGACGGGTGAACTCCCGCCGTTAGCGTGACGGGCATGGTCGTCCGGAACGCCCCCGTCATCACGCAGGTGGCCCACGACGTCGAGCCGGTGCGGGTCGAGGTCGTCGACGCCCGCGACGTGACGCCGCGGATGCGCCGGGTGCGGTTCCGGGCGACGACGACGGGTGCGGTGGCCGCGCTTCCCGTCACGGGCCCGACCGACCACGCCAAGCTCTTCTTCCCCCTCGAGCCCGGCGGGGAGCCCGAGCGCCCGGAGATCGGGCCGCGCGGGCTGGTCGCGCCGCCCGCGGGCCGGCCACGGCCCTACCGGGAGTACACGCTGCGCGCGGTGGACGACGACGCCGTCGAGGTC
>NZ_JBVPVA010000478.1:0-1763 GCF_055612215.1 Actinomycetospora sp.
CCACGGGTCGAGGGGCGGGGCGGCGGCGCGCCCCTCCGGGCAGTGCCGGCGCATGTCGCAGCGGGCGCACCGCGGGCCCGGCGTGGGCGGGAAGAGCGCCTCGGGGTCCCCGCCGGCGGCCAGCTCCGCCTGCGCGGCCGCCATCTCCACGGCGGACTCCTCGGCGCGGCGGCGGTGCCGGGCCAGCGAGGCGTCGTCGTGGACGGCGCTCGCGACGGCCCCCGTCGGGAGGTGGTGCAGCTCGACCCGCCGGCAGGCCCGGCGCAGCGTCCGCGCGGTGGCCAGGGCGTAGAGGGCGAGCGCGCGGGAGGACCGGGCGTCGTCGGCGTCCGGGAGCCACCGTCCGGTCTTGTAGTCGACGACGACGGCCTCGCGGGACCCGTCCTCGGCGACGCCCGCGTCGATCCGGTCGACGCGGCCCTCGGCGACGAGCCCGCCGACCGGCGCGGCCACCCAGCGCTCCACCCCGAGCGGCTCGCCGACCGCGGCGCCGTGCTCGTCGGCGTAGCGCGCCACCCAGTCCTGCGCCCGGGACCGGTACGCGCCCGCCTGGTCGTCGTCCCGGAACCCCTCCGAGGACCAGTGGCGCTCCACGAGGGCGGCGGCCCGGTCGGCCCCGCGGCGGGCGACGGGCAGCTCGAAGAGGGCCCGCAGGGCGTTGTGCACCACGGCGCCCAGGGTCGCGTGCGCCCAGGCGCCGCCGCGGGGCGGGCTCGGCCGGTCGAGGTAGGTCATGCGGTAGCGGCGCCGGCAGTCGTCCCAGGTGGCCAGGCGGGCGGGGGTGACCTTGATCAGTGGAGAGGGCATGTCCTGGAGACTGAGCTGCCCGTCCATCGGTTCCAGACTATGGCCCGCCGGTCACGACGTCCGCACCGGTCGCCTGCGCGACGAGGGCGTCGAGCTGGCCGGGCGCCGTCGTCTCCGCCGCGATCGGGGTCTCCTTGTTGCCGCCGTGGTAGTCGCTCGACCCGGTGGTCAGCAGGTGCAGGTCGCCGGCCAGCGCCCGGAGCCGCTCGCGGTCCTCCGGGGCGTGGTCGGGGTGGTCCACCTCGAGCCCGGCGAGCCCGAGCCCGGCCATCGCCTCGATCACCGACTCCTCGACGACCGCGCCCTTCCGCCGCGCCCACGGGTGCGCCCAGACCGTGACCCCGCCGGCCGCGCGGATCATGGCGATCGCCTCGGCGATCGGCGTGTCGGCCTTCGGCTCGTAGTAGGGCCCGTCCTTGGCCAGGAACGACTCGAACGCCTCCGAGACCGACGACACGGCACCGATCTCGACGAGCGCACGCCCGAGGTGCGGGCGACCGACCGGGGCCCCGGTGCGGTCCGCGATCGCCGCCGGGTCGACGTCGTAGCCGTCGGCGCGCAGCCGCTCGGTCATCACCCCGATCCGCCGGCCGCGCTCGCCGCGCAGCCGCTCCTGGTCGGCCAGGATCGCCGGGTCGGCCGGGTCGAAGAGGTAGCCCAGGAGGTGGGCGCTGACCTCCCCGCCCCGGCCGTCGGGGGCCGTCGTCGAGAACTCCGCCCCGCGGACGAGGCGGAGACCCGCCGGCACCGCGCGCGCCGCCGCGTCCCAGCCCGCCGTCGTGTCGTGATCGGTCAGCGCGAGCGTCGTGACGCCGGCCGCCGCCGCGAGGCGGACGACGTCGGCCGGGTCGTCGGTGCCGTCGGACGCGTTCGAGTGCACGTGGAGGTCGATCACGGGCCCGGGGTACCCGGAGTCACCGACGACCTCGTGTCACGGACGGCTGGGGGTCTGCCGC
>NZ_JBVPVA010000498.1:0-1695 GCF_055612215.1 Actinomycetospora sp.
CTCACCGTCGACGACCAGCCGGCGGACGTCGTCGGCGTCCGCGCACCAGACGAGGCCCCCGTCGTCGAGGTGCGCCGGCACCCCCGGGACCAGGGCGACCCAGGCGTCGTCGACGTCGGAGCGCACCTCGACCGAGCGTCCCGACCCCGGGTCGACCTCCCGCAGCGTCACCCGCTTCTGGTCACGCGGCGCGGTCGTCACGAGCAGCGCGTGCCGGTCCCAGGTGACCTCGGCGAGGTACTCGTCGTCGCCGAGGTCGACGTCGGTGCGCCCGCCGTCGAGCCCGAGCAGGTGCAGCGACACCGTCGCGTTGGTCGTCCCCGCGGCCGGGTAGGCGACGACGCCGGGCTCGCGGTCGGGGTTGGCGGGGTCGGCGATGTGCCAGCGGGTGACCGCGGCGTCGTCGACGCGGGCGACCGCGAGCGAGGCGCCGTCGGGAGCCCACCAGAACCCGCGGTAGCGGTTCATCTCCTCGGCGGCGACGAAGTCGGCGAGGCCCCAGGTGACGTGCTCGGCGTCGGGGGACGCGAGCGTCGTCGTCTCCCCCGACCCGAGCGTGTGTACGTGCAGCGCCCCGCCGCGCACGAACGCGACGCGGGTTCCCGACGGGTCCGGGCGCGGGTCGACGACGGGTCCCTCGACGGGCAGCGGCGCGGGCGTCGAGCCCGGGGTGAGCCCGACGGTGAACGCCTGTCCCGACAGCACGAAGGCGGCGGTCGCGACGTCGCGGTCGCACCCGTAGTCGACGACACCGCCGGACTGCTCGCGGACCCGCTCGCGACGGGCACGCTCCTCGGGTGGGAGGTCGTCCTCGCCCGGGACGTCGAGCGTGAGGGGGTCGACGAGCAGGTGTTCCTCGCCGGTCGCGACGTCGAGCACCCACAGGCAGGTCACCGGGTCGTCGCCGCCGCGGCTGCGCAGGAAGACGACCCGGGACCCGTCGGGGGCGATCGTCACGCCGCGCGGGGCGCCGAGCGTGAAGCGCCGGGTCGCGGCCTGGCGGCGGGGGAACGAGTCCGGGCTCTCGGTCACGGGGTGCTCGACGGTCACGGGCGGCCATCCTGCCCGCCGCCGGGCCGAATCACCGCCCGGCCGCCACGCGTGGGTCCCTCCTGGTGCCCCTCGGCCACGTCCGCGAGCACGGTCTCGACGAGGCCGACGAGCACGTCCGGGCCGTCCGCGAGCACGTTGTGGGTGGTCGGGAGATCGTGGACCGTCCAGGTCGGGTCGGCGCGCAGCCGCTCCGCGACACCCGGGAACGGCGAGATCGGGGTCCAGGCGGGGTGGGCGGCGAGCGCGTAGTGCTTGGTCCCGACGTCCTCGTGCGCGCCGATGAGCGCAATTCGCTGGACGAGGCTCGCGAGGGGGTGCCCGGTGGCGCGGTCGTCGAACTGGGGCATCGGGTCGACGAGGACGCCGGTGCGCGCGGCGCCCTCGACGTACCAGGCACGCATGGCGTCGTTCACCGACGACCAGCAGGAGTCGCCGTCCTCGGGCGCGAACCCGTCGACGACACAGAGCCCGGCGACGCGACCGGGCAGCGCGTCGGCGACACCCGCGATCACCATGCCGCCGTAGCTGTGTCCGACGAGGACGAGGTCGCCGTCGAGCCCGCCGAGGTGCTCGGTCAGGTCCGCGACGTGGCTCGCGAGGTTGGTGGTGCCGTCCAGCTCGGCGGCGCGCTCGCACAGCCCG
>NZ_JBVPVA010000547.1:0-4085 GCF_055612215.1 Actinomycetospora sp.
GGAACCACACCGCCCTCACGGCTCGGCGACGTCCACCACGCTCGCCCCCGTTGCGGCCAGCAGTTCGTCCGGCGTCGCGTCGAACACCGTCCGCGGGGAGCCCGCCGCCGCCCACACCCGCGGCCACGCGAGGACGCCGCGCTCCACGAAGGTGCGCACCGGCGCCGTCAGGCCCACCGGCGCGACCCCGCCGATCGCGAACCCCGTCCGCTCCCGCACGAACGCGCCGGACCCCTGCTCCACCGGCGAACCGACCACCGACTCCAGCCGCCCGACGTCCACCCGCGTCGACCCCGAGGCCAGCACGAGCACCGCCTCGTCGGTCTCGGGCAGCCGGAAGACCAGCGACTTCACGATCTGGCCGACCTCGCACCCGACCGCCGCGGCGGCCTCGGCCGCCGTCCGCGTCGACTCGGGGAGCTCGCGGGCGCGGGCGCCGAGGCCGAGATCGTCGAGGGCGGCGGCGACGCGGTCGACGCTGCGCACCTTCGCCATCGCTCAGCCCATCCGGCGGTTCGCGAGCACCGGCAGGACCGAGCGCGCCTTCTCGACCGAGGCGGTGTCGACGTCCACGACGAGCAGCCCCGGGTCGTCCGCCAACGACTCCTCGACGACCCCGAAGGGCGACGCCACGAGGGAGTGCCCGACCCCCCGCGGGGCCTTCCCCGGGTCGATGCCGCGGGCGAGCGGGTCGGCCTGGTCGCAGGCCAGCACGTAGGTCGTCGAGTCGACCGCACGGGCCCGCACGAGCAGCTCCCACTGCTCGATCTTCCCCGGCCCGGCGCCCCACGAGGCCGGGAGCAGCACGGTCGACGCGCCGCGGTCGGCGAGGGCACGGAAGAGCTCGGGGAAGCGGATGTCGTAGCAGACCGCGAGGCCGAGGGTCTCGCCGTCGACCTCGACGACGACCGGCTCGGACCCGGGCGCGACGGTGTCGGACTCGGCGAACCCGAACGCGTCGTAGAGGTGGATCTTGTCGTAGGAGGTGTCCACCCCGCGGCCCGTCGCGATCAGCGTGTTCGTCACGCGGCCGTCGTCGGTCGGCGTGAACATCCCGGCCACGACGAGCACCCCGTTGCGCTCGGCGATCGCGCGGACCTCGCTCGCCCACGGCCCGTCGAGCGGCTCCGCGACCGGCTTCAACGACACCCCGAACCGGCACATCGTCGCCTCCGGGAACACCACGACCGAGGCGCCCTGCTGCGCCGCGAGGGCGGTGTGGTCGGCGACCAGCTCGAGGTTGGCCGCCGGGTCGTCCGTGGCCAGGATCTGGGCGAGGGCAACGCGCATGCCGCCGTGTATACCGGTTCGATGGACGTCGCAGCGGACGGCACGGGATGACCTCGACGCGGGTCACCGACTACCTCGCCCGCATCGGGGCGCGCCCCGACGACGATCTGGCCACCCTCGTCGACCGCCACTACCGGACGGTGCCGTTCGAGTCGCTGTCGATCCACCTCGGCGAACCGATCGACCTCCGCCCCGAGGCGCTGTTCGACAAGATCGTGCGCCGGCGGCGGGGCGGCCTCTGCTACGAGCTCAACGGGCTGTTCGGGTGGCTGCTGGCCGAGCTGGGGCACGACGTCGCGTTCCTCGGCGCCCGCGTCCACGGGCGGGACCGCGACACCGTGCCGCTCGCGCACCTGGCCCTGCGGGTGACCGGGAACGACGGCGTCGCGCGGCTGGCGGACGTCGGGTTCGGCGGGTTCTGCGTGCCGGCGCTGGTGATGGCGGGCGGGTCGACGCAGGTCGTGCCACAGCCCGACGGCGACATCGAGGTCCACGCCCCCGACGGCGTGGCCGGCTACCGCCTCGACGCCCGTCCGTACGCGCGGGACGACTTCGGCCCGACCTGCTGGTGGACGGCGACGCACCCCGACTCCGGGTTCACCGGCGGTCCGATGTGCACGCTGCCGCTCTCGCCGGCGGGACGGGTCACGTTGAGCGGGAATCTCCTGACGCGCACGGCGGCCGACGGCACGCGGACCGAGGACGACCTCTCCGACGGCGAGGCGTTGGCCGCCTACCGCGACCTGTTCGGGATCGTCCTGCCCCGGCTGCCCGTCCCGCTGCACCCGCGGGCCGCGGCCCGGTAGCGGTCGTCGTCAGCGACCCACGGGCGCGAAGAGCGGGACGAGCGTGGGGTCGTTGAACGCCGTGATCCGCCCGACGCGGCCGCCGACCACCGTCAGGACCTGGACGCCGTAGGGCTCGTCGCGGCCGTCGTCGTGACGGCGGTGGACGGCGAGGGCGGGCTGGCCGTTCGCGCGGGTCGGCGTCATCCGCCAGGTGCCCGGGCGGCGCAGTACCCGGTGGGAGAGGAACCCGACGACGGCGTCGCGCCCGGTGAACCACGTGGGCGTCGGCGGCATCTCGAGCTCGACGTCGGCGCGCAGCAGGTCGACCAGCGCGGCCGCGTCGGCGCGGGCGAACGCCTCGACGTAGCGGTCGAGGAGCTCGGAGAGGGCGTCGTCGGCCGGCTCGGCGAGGTCGTCGGGATCGGGCGCGGCCTCGGCGAGGTGGGCGCGGGCCCGGCGGAGCGCGCTGTCGACCGCCGCGGCCGTCGTGTCCAGCACCTCGGCGGTCTCGGCGACGGAGAACCCGAGCACGTCGCGCAGCGTCAGCACCGCCCGCTGCCGCGCGGGCAGCAGCTGGAGGGCCGCGACGAACGCCAGGCGGACCCCCGCCCGCCCGGCGACGATCGCGGCGGGATCGCCGCCGAGCAGGGCGTCCGGCGCGGGCTGCAGCCACGGCACCGTCGGGTCGCCGTCGGCGACCACGACCCGGTGGTCGTCGCGCGGCGCCGCGAGCGACGACGGCAGGGGACGACGGGCGCGGGCGCCCACCGCCGACAGGCTCGCCCGCGTCGCGATCGCGTAGAGCCAGCGGCGCAGCGAGGACCGGCCCTCGAATCCGTCGAACCCCCGCCACGCCCGGACGTAGGTCTCCTGCACCACGTCCTGGGCGTCGTGGATCGACCCCAGGATGCGGTAGCAGTGCGCGAGCAGCTCGGGCCGGAAGGGCTCGGCGAGCGTGCTGAACTCGGGCGCGGTGGTCATGGCGGCTTCTTCCGACGACGCGAGGAGCACGGTAGGCCCGGATCAGTCGAGGGACGCCAGACCGGCGGCCCCGAGTCGGTAGGCCGTCGCCGGGGTGTCCGCGTCGGCCGCGAGCCCGACGACCGCCTTCCCCACCTGCTCCGCGGTGAGCGCCGGTGCGAGCCGGGCCGCGAAGGTCGGGCGGTCGACGCCGGCGTGGGCGGCATAGGCGTCGACGGCGGCCGCCCCCAGGTCGGTCGCCGGGGTGAGCTGCGGGAGCAGCGCCGTGACGCGGATGCCGAGCCCGGCCCGCGTCGACTCCTCCGCGGCGTACCGGGCGAGGAAGCGCACGGTGGCCTTGGCGCCCGCGTACCCACCGCTGAGCGGGGAACCGGCCAGCGCGGCCCCGCTGGACATCGCGACGACGAGGCTGCCCGGCGCCAGCGGCGTCGTCAGGGCGGTCCGGAGCCAGGTGAACGCCTGCCGGACGTCGACCTCCCAGGCGCGGCCGAACGACTCCCAGGTCTGCTCGTGGACCGGGGCCATGGCCGGGGCGGCGCCCGCGTTGAGGACGAGCAGGCCGGGACGGTGCTCTCGGACGACCTCCCGCGCGAGGTCCTCGTCCACCGCGTCGCCGACGACGGGGACGAACGAGTCGCCGAGCTCGTCGTGCAGGGTCCGCAGGCGCTGCTCGTCACGGGCCACGCCGACGACGGGGGTGCCCGCGGCGACGAGGGCGGTGGCGATCGCGCGGCCGAAGCCGCGGCTCGCGCCGGTGACGACGGCGGGGCGGGTCGGGTCGGTCATGGGGTTCCTCCGGGCGGCTGGGGTGGATCGGCCCCCTCGAGACCGTCGCTCCCCGCCGGATCCGTCGGCTTCGGACCGACCGCTGTTGTGACCTATGGCACAGCGTGCGTCAGGCCGGGTGCCCGGTCGTCCGGAACCGTGCGATCAGGCCGTACACCTCGCAGCCGAGGCAGAAGCCGAAGGCGGCGTTGAGGAACGCGGCGATCAGTGCGAACGCCGTCGCGACGATCCCCAGGGCGG
>NZ_JBVPVA010000293.1:0-2806 GCF_055612215.1 Actinomycetospora sp.
CGCAGCCCGAACCGGTCGATCAGGCGGCCCAGCAGTGGCGCCCCGAGCGCGGTCCCCAGGGTCACGGCTCCCCCGACGACCCCCGCCGCGGCGAACCCGCGGTGGAGCCCCACCGCGACGTGCAGCGTGAGCACCACCCCGGTCGCCGTCAGCGGGAGTCGTGCGGCGAAGCCGACCGCGTAGAGCGCCCGGAGCCCGGGCTGGGCGAGCACCTCGCGGTAGGTCGCGGCCGCCGTGCGCGCCGTCGTCACGACCCCATGGTGACCCGCCGGTCAGTGGGCCGCCCAGATCCCGCCGTCGACGGGCAGCACCGCGCCGGTGACGTAGGCGCCGGCCCGGGAGGCCAGGAACACCGCCGCGCCGGCCATGTCGTCGGGGCCCCCGATGCGGCCCAGGACGGAGTTCGCGGCGATCTCCTCGCCCCGCTCGGCCAGCGTCGCGGCCATCATCTTCGACTCGAACGGACCCGGGGCTATCGCGTTCACGCGGATGTTCCGCGGGCCCAGCTCGGCGGCGAGGACGCGCGTGAGCTGGTGCACCCCGGCCTTGCTCGCCGAGTAGGAGTAGGTGGGCAGCGGGGTGACGCGCAGCCCGTCGATGCTGCCGACGTTGATCACGCTGGCCGTGTCCTCCGCCGACGCGGACGCCTCGAGCAGCGGCAGGAAGGCCCGGGTGAGGAAGAAGGGGGCCTTGAGGTTGAGGTCGAGCACCTTGTCCCAGGCCGAGGCCGGGAACTCCTCGAAGGGGGCGCCCCAGGTGGCGCCGGCGTTGTTGACCAGTACGTGGACCCGCTGCTCGCGCGCCGAGACCTCCCCCGCGAGCCGCGAGCACTCCTCCTCGGTGGAGACGTCGGCCGGGATCGAGGTGACGGTGCCGTGCGGCGAGAGCTCGGCGACCGCGTCGTCGCCCGCCGCCGCCTTGCGCGAGCTGAGGTAGACCGAGGCCCCGGCGTCCAGCAGCCCACGGGCGATCATCAGGCCGATCCCGCGAGTGCCGCCGGTGACCACGGCGACCTTGCCGGTCAGGTCGAACAGGTTCACGGTGTCTCCCACACTTCACCCGAGTGCCTCGTGTCGCAGACCGGGGGCGGCCCGCCCGTCGCCGAGGATTCTGCCCATGGGGTCCTCGCGCCGCTCGGTGCTGCTCGGCGCGGTGGGCGCCACCGTCCTCGCCGCGTGCGGGACGTCGGTCCCGCCGCCGGCGGCTCCGGCGTCACCGGCCCCGCCGCCCACGACGACCGCGCCTTCCGCGCCCGCCGTCGACCTCGCCGCCCCCGCCGCGCAGGTGCTCGCCCGCGCGGCCGACGTCCCCGTCCTGTGCTGGCACCAGCTGCGCGACTGGCGCGCCGGCGACTCGGCCTCCGCCCGGGCCACGCTGATCTGCCCGCCCGCCGCGTTCCGCGCCCAGCTCGACGCGCTGCGCGCCGGCGGCTACACGACGATCTCCCCCGACGAGCACCTCGCCCACCTGACCACGGGCGCGCCGCTGCCGCCGAAGCCGGTGCTGCTGACCTTCGACGACTCCCAGGGCAGCCAGATCACCACCGGCGTCCCGGAGCTCGCGCGGCGTTCCATGCACGCCGCGTTCTTCGTCATGACGGTGCCGCTGGGCAAGCCGAACTGGATGTCGCGCGACGACGTCCGCCGGCTGCACGACGCCGGACACACCGTCGCCGCCCACACGTACGACCACGGCCGCGCCGACCGCTACGCCGGGGCCGACTGGAACACCCAGCTCGCGAAGCCGCGCGCGACGCTGGAGGCCATCACCGGGGCACCGGTCCGCCACTTCGCGTACCCCTACGGCGACTGGGTCCCGGCCGACTTCGCCCACCTGGACCAGGCCGGCTACGTCACCGGCTACCAGCTCGCCGAGAAGCCGGTGGACCCGACGCGGCCGTTGCTCTCGTTGCGCCGGACCCTCGTCGGGTCGACGTGGGACGGGCCGGCGCTGATGGCGGCGATGGCCCGCCCCTGACGTCAGGCCAGCGCTCGCGCCCGCGCCGCGACCCCGGCCGACCCGAGCAGGCCGGCCCCGAGGGCCGCCAGCGCGACCCCCGCGCCCGAGGTCTCGATGCCCAGCGCGTGGTCGAGCGACAGCTCGCCCGGCCCCGCGGCGGCGAGCGCGAAGACCGCGGCGGTCAGGACGGCGTTGTACTCCCAGCCGCCCTTGGTCACCCAGGGCCCGTTGGGCGCGTGCACGTGGTAGACCGCCGAGCCCATGGCGCCGGAGATCATCGTCGCCGCGAGCGGCGTCGCGAGCCCGGCGGCCAGCAGCGCGCCGCCCCCGGCCTCGGAGACGCCGGCGGCCACGGCGTTGTCGCGGCCCGGCTTGAGGCCCATCCCCTCGAAGCCCGCCGCCGTGCCCTGGATCCCGCCGCCGCCGAACCACCCGGTGAGCTTCTGCATGCCGTGGCCGAAGAAGAGCAGCCCGACCACGAGCCGCAGCACCGCCATACCGATCTTCACGCGAGCTCCCGTCACTGCACGAACAGTTGTCCCGTCAAGCTAGACCCGGGAGCGGCGGGGACGTCGACGTGGGTCACACCGCCCCGCACGTCGGATAGGTGCACACTACAATCGATCTGCTCGTTGCCCTGACTAACGAATCGGACCGCCCATGACGACGACGGCACCCGTCGCACCCGTCTCGCGCACCCACCCCGATCACCCGGGGTACAAGTGGCTCGCGCTGTCCAACACCACGCTCGGCGTGCTCATGGCGGTGATGAACTCCTCCATCGTCCTGATCTCGCTCCCCGCGATCTTCCGGGGCATCGGCATCAACCCGCTGCAGCCGGGTAACA
>NZ_JBVPVA010000589.1:0-4546 GCF_055612215.1 Actinomycetospora sp.
CCGAGGCCCGCGACGGTGTCCGTGGCCCGGCTCCCCAGCACGGGCTCCACCGCGATGCCGCCGCGCACCGCGACATAGGTCCGCAGCCCGCAGCTCGGGGTGCCCAGCCGCAGCTCGGCGCCCGCGGGACCGACGACGGCGCGGTGCAGGTCCCCGGGGCGGTCCCCGACGCGCACCGGCGCGGGCGCCCCGGTCACGGCGACCACCGCCGCCGTCGCCGTCCCGTCGGAGCCGCCCTCGAAGTGCAGCGCGAGCCCGCCGAAGGTGACCTCCAGCCCGGCCGCGCCCTCGTCGTTGCCGACGAGCCGGTTGGCCCGCCGCAGACGACCGTCCAGGACGCCGTCGGCCGACCCGGTCGCGGTGACGGTGAGGCGCGGCGGGCTCATCGGGCCCGGAACCGGATGCGCGCGCCCGGGAGGAGGACGGCCGGCGGGTCCCGGTCGAGGTCCCACAGCACGTGGTCGGTGTGCCCGATGAGCTGCCAGCCCCCCGGCGACTCGCGGGGGTAGACCCCGCTGAACTCCCCCGCCAGCCCCACCGCGCCGGCCGGGACCCGGGTGCGCGACTCGGAGCGCCGCGGCACGTGCAGCCGGTCGTCGTCGGTGGCCAGGTAGCCGAACCCGGGCGTGAAGCCCGCGAAGGCCACCGTCCACAGCCGGTCGGTGTGGGCCTCGACGACCTCGTCGGCGCTCAGCCCGGTGTGCGCGGCGACGTCGTCGAGGTCCTCGCCGTCGTAGGTCACCGCGATCTCGGTGACCTCGCCGGCCTCGCGGGCGGTCGCCGACGCCGGCTCGCGGTCGCGTACGTCCCGCGCGACGCCGGACAGGTCGGCCGCCGAGCGCACCCGCAGCAGCACGGTGCGCGCCGCCGGGACGAGGTCCACGACGCCGTCGGGCGGGGCCGCGGCCAGGGCCGCGTGCAGCCCGAGCACCTCGTCGAGGGTGTCCAACTCGACGATCAGGCCGGTGTCGCCGCAGGGCCGCAGGGTGCGGGTCACGGCGACCATCCTGACCCGTCGCGGCCGCCGGGGCTCACCGGAAGATCGACGGGATCGCGACCAGGGACTCGAACCCGGCGTAGACGGTGAACACGAAGGCCGCGAGCCCGACGAGCAGCATCCAGGCCGGCTGGCGCATCCCGCCGAGGAGGTCGCGTCGCCGCCAGGCGATCCACAGGATCAGGGCGAGACCGAACGGGAGGATCAACCCGTTGAAGGCGCCCGCGAACACCAGCAGCGCCGACGGCGCCTGCCCGAGCAGGAGGAACGCGACGGTGCACAGCGTGATGAAGGCCGAGATCGTCAGGCTGAACCGGCGGTCCACCACGGGCGAGAGGGTCCGCAGGAACGTCGCCGAGGTGAACGAGGCGCCGATAGTGCTCGTCATGCCGGCGGTCCAGAGGACCACGCCGAAGAGGTGCAGGCCCACCGGGCCGAGGGCGAAGGCGAACGCGGAGCCCGCGGGGTCGGCCTTCGAGAGCTGGGCGCCGGCCGCGACCGCGCCGAGGATGCCGAGGAAGAGCAGGATCCGCAGTACCCCGGTGACGAGGATGCCGTTCGCCGAGCCCCGGCTGATCGTGCGCAGGTTCTCGGGGCCGGTCGTGCCGGACTCGATGAGCCGGTGTGCCCCGGCGTAGGTGATGTAGCCCCCGACGGTCCCGCCGATCAGCGTGAGGACGGGCAGGAGGTCCAGCCCGACCGGGGCGACGGTGCGCAGCGCGGCCTCGCCGATCGGCGGGTCGGTCACGACGGCGACGACCGCGATCAGCACGATCTTGAGCACACCGAGGACGATCACCGCGCGGTCGACGGTGCCCTCCAGCGCGCGGTAGTTGAAGATCACGATCGCGAGGATCGCGCTCAGCACGGCGCCGAGGCGGATGTCGAGCCCGACGGCGTCGTGCAGGCCGAGGCCCGCGGCGCTGATGTTGCCGATGCCGAAGACCAGGCCGCCGACCACGACGAGGAAGGCCAGGACGTGGCCGGAGTAGGGCAGCACGCGGTTGGCGAGGTCCTGGGCCCGCATCCCGGACAGCCCGACGACCCGCCAGACGTTGAGCTGGATCGCGAGGTCGATCACCACGCTCGCGACGATCGCCGCCGCGAACGAGGGGCCGTACTTGGCGGTGAACGTGCCGGTCTGCGAGATGAACCCCGGGCCGGCAGCGGACATGGCCATGAGGAACATCGCGCCCGCGACGGCGACCGAGCGCTTCACCGAGACCACCGGGCGCGACGCCCCGGTGTCGGTGTCGGACGCGGTGTGGGCGGCGGTGTCGGACGCGGTGTCGGTGTCGGACGCGGTGTCGGACGCGGCGGTCTCGCGGTCGGTGGGGCGCTCCGGGCCGTCGGTCATGGGGGCCTCCCTGCAGGCCTCGCGGTGCAGTTCGTCCAACGTAGGGATCGTTCAACAATCCGTCAACCGGGACGACGGTGCGAACGGCACGCTCGCTGCGTCTAGGCGGATGCGAGGGTGCCGCTCGCTCCCCGAGCTCGAGGCCGGTGCGCGTCAGCTCAGGTGCGCGAGAGCGCCCAGGAGGCCCAGCGAGCGGCCAGGACGACGACGGCGACGAGCGCCAGCACCAGGCCGAGGCCCGGTCCGTTGCCCGGCACGGTGTTCTGCGACCAGACCGCCCACAGCCCCGTCACCGACGTGACGCAGCACCCGGCGGCGGCCACGAAGACGGCGACCCAGCGCCGGGTCATCACCGCCGCGGCCGACGCGGCGACCCCGAACACCAGGGCGAGGATCGAGAACAGCCGGGGCAGCGCGGTGACCCCCGGGTCGCCGAGCACCACCTGCCAGCCGGTGGCGCCCTGCGTGGTCCACGGCAGGATCGCCGCGACCAGCAGCACGAGGATCGCCACGGCGGCGACGAGCACCTTCGGCCCGAAGTCGACCTCGCGCGAGATCGAGGGGCGCTGCGGCTCGGCCCGCACCGGACCGGCGGGCTCGTCGAACGGGTTCGGGCGGCTCATGCTCCCGGGCTCCCCACCCCGCACCCGGCCGACACTGGGAGCGGCTCGGGTCGACCCAGTGACGGCAGCCCCAGCGTGACCCGCGGCGTCGTCGGGCGGGTCCCGGCCTCGTGGGCGTCGCCGGCGCGGGTGCGGCGGTGCCCGAGGACCTCGCCGTCGGCCACCACGTGGTGCGGCGCGCCGTAGGTGGCGCGGACGGTGACGACGTCGCCGGGGCGGACGGTCCCGTCGCACGCCGGGCCGGTCGGCGTGAAGTGCACCAGCCGGCCGTCGCGGGCACGGCCGGACATGCGCCGCGTCGCGGTGTCCTTGCGGCCCTCGCCGGCGGCGACCAGCAGCTCGAGGTCGCGCCCGACCTGCTCCCGGTTGCCCGCGAGGGACATCTCCTCCTGCAGGGCGACGAGGCGGTCGTAGCGCTTCTGGACGACCGCCTTGGGCACCTGGTCGGGCAGGGTCGCGGCCGGGGTGCCGGGGCGCGGGGAGTACTGGAACGTGAAGGCCTGGGCGAACCGGGACCGCTCGACCACCCGCAGGGTCTCGGCGAAGTCCTCCTCGGTCTCGCCGGGGAACCCGACGATGATGTCCGTGGTCAGCGCCGCGTCCGGCATGGCGTCGCGGACCTCGTCGACGATCTCGAGGTAGCGGCGCGCGCGGTAGGAGCGGCGCATCGCGCGCAGCACGCGGTCCGACCCGGACTGCAGCGGCATGTGCAGCTGCGGGCACACGGTCGGCGTCTCGGCCATCGCGGTGATGACGTCGGAGGTGAAGTCGCGCGGGTGCGGGCTCGTGAAGCGCACCCGCTCGAGGCCCTCGACGTCGCCGCAGGCGCGCAGCAGGTCGGCGAACGCGGTCCGGCCGCTCGCGCGGTCGTCGAACGAGACGCCGTACGCGTTGACGTTCTGCCCGAGCAGGGTCACCTCGAGCACGCCCTCGGCGACCAGCGCCTCGACCTCGCCGAGGATCTCCCCCGGGCGCCGGTCGACCTCCTTGCCGCGCAGCGAGGGGACGATGCAGAAGGTGCAGGTGTTGTTGCAGCCGACCGAGATCGACACCCAGCCCGAGTAGGCGGACTCGCGCCGCGCCGGCAGGTGCGACGGGAACGTCTCGAGCGACTCGAGGATCTCCACATGCGCCTCGCCGTTGTGCCGCGCCCGCTCCAGCAGGGCGGGCAGCGACCCGACGTTGTGGGTGCCGAACACGACGTCCACCCACGGGGCGCGGGCCGTGACCGTCTCGCGGTCCTTCTGCGCGAGGCACCCGCCGACGGCGATCTGCTGGTCGGGCCGCGCGGCCTTGACCGGGGCGAGGCGGCCGAGCTGGCCGTAGAGCTTGTTGTCGGCGTTCTCGCGGACGGCGCACGTGTTGAAGACGACGAGGTCGGCGTCCTCGGGGGCGGCGTCGGCGGGGGCGGGCTCCCACCCGGCCTCGACGAGCACACCGGCGAGTCGCTCGGAGTCGTGCACGTTCATCTGGCACCCGTGGGTGCGGATGGCGAAGGTGCGCGGGACTGCTGCGGTCATCGCCTCCAGGGTAGGCCGTCCACCTGCGAGGATGCGTAGGTGGACCTCC
>NZ_JBVPVA010000882.1:0-5711 GCF_055612215.1 Actinomycetospora sp.
AGTAGATGCCCTCGCCGGTCACCGGGTTCACCAGCCCCGCGGCGTCCCCGACGAGCAGCACCCGTCCCGACGGCGGGCGCCAGCGCGGCCCGGACAGCGGCAGGTGGTGGGCGACCCAGTCGCCGCCGCCGGCGGTGCTGCCGGGCAGGAGCGCCTCGAGCTGCGCGAGCATCCGTGCCCGGCCCGGCCCCCGGCCGCCGCGCAGCACCTCGCCGTAGCCGACGTTGGCCAGGCCGTCGCCGCGGTCGAAGGACCAGGCGTAGGCCGTGGTCGGCCCGGTCCCGAAGGCGATGACCTGGGCACCCTCGCGTCCCGCGGACACCGGCGCGTAGCCGCGCAGGGCCAACGCGGTGCCACCGGCGGGCCGGCCGCCTCGAGGACCGAGCCGTCGGCGCAGCACCGAGTGGGCCCCGTCCGCGCCCACGACGACCTCGGCGTCGATCCGCCCGTCGAGCACGACCGGGGCGTCGGTGCCGTCCGCGCCCCCGCCGACGTCGCGGACCCGGTGCCGGAGCAGGTGGGCCCCGGCCGCCCGGGCCGCGTCGACCAGGCGCGCGTCGAACACGCGGCGCGGGACGACGTAGGAGGGCCGCGGCATGGTCCGGTCGACGCCCTGCCCGTCGCGGTCGAGGCGCAGCCGGGCGACGGGGACCCGGTCGTCGAGCAGGCCGGTCACCCCGACCTCGGCGAGCCGGTCGAGCACGTGCGGGGCGACCCCGTCGCCGCAGGCCTTGTCGCGGGGGAACTCGGCGCGGTCGAGCAGCGCGACGCGCAGACCCGGGTCGGCGTGCAGGGCGCCCAGCGCGGCCGCGGTGCCCGCCGGCCCGGCGCCGACGACGGCGAGGTCCCAGCCGGCCATCAGCCCGCCGCCACGAGCAGCACGACGTCGAGCAGTGCGATCGCCATCGCGGCCCGGAACGGGGTGCGTCCCCGGGCCGTCGCGGCGACCGCGGCCAGCGCCACGACCAGCACGAGGGCGCCCCAGACCCACGCGGCCGGGTGGCCGGTGGGGCCCAGCGCCGCGAGCAGGGAGGCGGCGAGGAGCAGCGCCGCGGCCAGCGGGCGGGCCGCGCGTTCCCCCAGCCGGTGGGGCAGGCCGCGGACGCCGGTGCGGGCGTCGTCGGCGAGGTCGGGCAGCGCGTTGAGGACGTGGGCGCCGACCCCGAGCGCCGCGCCGGCCGCGGTCGTCCACCACGGCGGCCACGCCGGGCCCGGGCCGGCCAGGGAGGCGACGGCGGGCAGCGTCCCGAAGGCCACCGCGTAGGGCAGCCACGAGAACCACGTCGCCTTGAGCACCAGGTTGTAGGCCTGCGCGGAGCCGACGCCGAGCACCAGGTGCACGGCCCCGCTGCGCCACCCCGCCGCGAGTGAGAGCACCACGCAGGCGAGTCCGGCGACCGCGAGGGCCACGACGACGGGCCGGGCGGTCAGGGCTCCCGACGCGAGCGGCTTGTCGGTGCGCCCGACGCGGCGGTCGCGGCCGGCGTCGACGAGGTCGTTGACCCAGCCGACGGTCAGCTGCCCGGTGAACACGGCCGCGGCGACGAGCACGACGGTGCGGGCGGGGCGGTCTGCGTCCACGGCCAGCAGCGCCGTCACCGTGGTGACCGCGGCCGCCGGGCCGGGGTGGGACGCCGTCAGCAGGGCGGCGGCCCGGGAGCGGGGGGCGCCCGGAGCCGACGCGGTCGTCGCGGTGCGCATGGACCTCCCCGTCGTCGGGGCAGGTTGTGCGCCGCGTCCGCCGCGCAAACCCGCCCGGGCTCGTCGTCAGGGTGGCACGGATGGATCAGTGACGGCGCCGTCGTCGCCGCGCTCGCTCAGGCGGCGCAGCGACTCCCGCGGCCCGGTGGTCTTGCTGTGCAGCAGGGCCGCCTCGATCCGGCGCTGCGTCCGCCGGGGCTCCTCGACCTCGACGACGAGGCGGTGGAAGGGCCGCCCGGACAGGTAGACGACCACGACGTAGGGGCCCCCGCGGGCGCCCCAGAGCTGACGGCGCTCCCCGATCCCCCAGGCCCCGACCCGCAGCCGCCCGGGCCACCAGACGCCGGGGCACGGCACGTGCGGGCTCGACGCCACCGCGTCCGCACGGGTCATCACCCGCGCGCCGACGACCCGCGCGTACGGCACGTCGAGCCCCGCGGAGCACGCGGCGGCCAGGTCGGCGCCCGTGAAGCGCACCCGGAGCCCGGTCGCCGTGACGTCGAGACTGATCACGTCCACACCTCGGAGGTTCGAGCGCGAACGGGCAGAACGCCCGTCGCTCCAGCGCCGCCCCCCTGAGCTGGAGGACGAGCGGGATCGCCACCTTGTCGGCGCAGGCGACGCGGGAGTTAGCCGCGAGGGCCCGGTCGGGTCGAAGTTCGTTCGTCCGTCGGTGTCACACGTCGTCATCCGGACGCAGCAGTACCCCCACCGCGGCGGGGTCCCGGACAGCCTCGGGACATCCGGGTCTCGAGGACCCGGATCTCCGGTGTGGCTGCGGAGCGGACGTCACGGCCGTGGTCGGCCGGTGTCCGACCGGCTCAGGTCCCGGTCAGGAGCGGCAGCACGTGCCGGGTGAAGAACCGGCCGTCCGCCGGGTGCGACAGCCTCGTCGCCACCTCGTCCGGGGCGAACCACCGGGCCTCCGGGTTCGACGTGTCGAGCGGGTGCAGCTCGGCCTCGGGGCTGCGGAACAGGTACAGCGTGATCGTCTTGTACTCGGGCAGGCCGTGGCGGACGGCCATGCGGGAGAACGACCCCAGCTCGCGCACCAGCTCCAGGTCGCCCAGGCCGCACTCCTCGTGGATCTCGCGCCGGGCCGCGTGGAGGACCGTCTCGCCGTCCTCGACGTGGCCCTTGGGCAGCGACCACGTCCGGGACCGCTGGCGGACGACGGCCACCCGGCCGTGCGGGTCGACGACCACCCCACCCGCCGCGCGGCTCCGGAACATGCCCGGGGTGTGCCCGGTCGGGGCTCCGCGTACCCGGGACGGTCACCCGACCCTGCGGTCCCGGCCCTCCCACTCCCGGTCGCGGAGGTCCTTCTTCTGGATCTTGCCGGTGGAGGTCTTGGGGAGGTCGGTGATCTCGACGGCCACGGGGCGCATGAAGCCGGCCAGGTGCTCCTTCGCGAACGCGAGGATGTCGTCCTCGTCGGCCTCCGCACCGTCGACCAGCTCGACGAAGGCCTTCGGCCGCTCTCCCCAGCGCTCGTCCGGTGTCGACACCACCGCGACCTCGGCGACCGCGGGGTGCTCGGCGATGGCCTGCTCGACGACGATCGTGGAGATGTTCTCGCCGCCGGAGACGATGATGTCCTTCTTGCGGTCCCGGAGCTCGATGTAGCCGTCCGGGTGGCGGACGGCGAGGTCGCCGGAGTGGTACCACCCGTCGCCGAGGGCCTCCTCGGTCTGCTCGGGGTCGTCGAGGTAGCCGGTCATCACGTTGTTGCCGCGCATCAGGACCTCGCCGAGGGTCTCGCCGTCCGCGGCCACCTCCTGCCCGTCGTCGTCGACGACCCGGACCGGTTCGGCGATCACGTAGTGGACGCCCTGGCGGCCGAGCAGCTGCGCCTGCTCCTCCGTCGGGAGCTCCTCCCACCCCGGCTGGCGTTCGCAGATCATGTAGGGCCCGTAGAGCTCGGTGGACCCGTAGACGTGGATCGGGCGGATGCCGGTCTCGGCGAGGCGGGCGAACAGTTCGGCGTTGGGCGGGGAGCCCGACACGGTCGTGATGACCTCGCGGTCGAGCGGATGGGCGCTCTCGTGGTCGAGGAGCGAGTTCTGGACCGTGGGGGCGCCGTTGTAGTGGGTCACGCCCTCGGCGTCGATGAGCTCCCAGATGCGCCCGGGGTCGACCTTGCGCAGGCACACGTGGCGCCCGCCCACTGCGCAGACGGCCCACGTGAAGCACCAGCCGTTGCAGTGGAACATCGGCAGCGTCCACAGGTAGACGCTCTCCGGGCTCAGCCGGGTCTCGACGACCTCCCCGAGGGCGTTGAGGTACGCGCCGCGGTGGTGGTAGACCGCGCCCTTCGGCCGGCCGGTGGTGCCCGAGGTGTAGTTGACCGAGATCGGCTCGTCCTCGTCGTCGAGGACCGTGGGCAGGGCCTCCTCCGACCCGCCGGCGAGGAAGTCCTCGTAGGGGTCGCCCGCCGCCCCGGTGTCGTCGATGCGGACGACCCGCCGCCCGCCGTCGTCGCCGTCGCCGTCGTCGTCGTCGCCGGGGCCGACGAGGTGCTCGTACTCGTGGTCCACGAACACGAACCGCGCGCCGGAGTGGCCCAGGATGAACCCGACGTCGTCGGCGGTCAGGCGGTGGTTGACCGCGACGAGCACCCCGCCCGCGGCGGGGACGCCGTAGTGCGCCTCGAGCAGTGCGGGGATGTTGGGCGCGATGAACGCGACCCGGTCACCCTTCTCCAGCCCCGCGTCCCGCAGGGCCGACGCCAGGCGGCGCACCCGCATGGCGAGCTCGCGGTAGGTGTAGCGCCGGTCCTCGTGGACGACCGCGACCTTGTCGGGGTAGACGAACTCGCTGCGCCACAGGAACGAGACCGGGTCGAGCTCGCTGCGGTGGGCCCGGCGCACCTGCGCCGACCCGCTGATCTCCGTCACGTCGTCGCCCCTGTCGACCGGAGCTCGTCCGGCAGCTCGACCGACCGCCGGAGGATCTTCCCGGTCGGCCCCTTGGGCAGCTCGTCGAGCAGCCAGAGGTGGGGCGGGTACTTGTAGGCCGCGACGCGGGACTTCGCGACGGCCCGCAGCTCCTCGACGGTGGCCGACGCGTCGGGCTTCAGCGCGATCGCCGCGCCCACCTCCTCGCCGAGGTCGGTGTGGGGGATCCCGACGACCGCCGCCTCGGCCACGGCCGGGTGCTCGTAGAGGGCCTCCTCGATCTCGCGGGGGTAGACGTTGTAGCCGCCCCGGATGATCAGTTCCTTCTTGCGGTCGACGATGGCGTAGTAGCCGTCCTCGTCGCGCCGGGCCAGGTCGCCGGTGCGGAACCAGCCGTCGGGGATGGACTCCGCGGTGGCCTCCGGGCGCCCCCAGTAGCCCTTCATCAGGCCCTCACCGCGGATCGCGATCTCGCCCACCGCGTCGTCGGCGACGTCCTCGCCCTGGTCGTCGACCAACCGCAACTCCATGCCGGCCACCGGGGTCCCGATAGACCCGGGCTTGCGCTCGGCGTGCGGGTGGTTGAACGAGGCCACCGGCGAGGTCTCCGAGAGCCCGTAACCCTCGAGCACGATGGCGTCGAAGGCCTCCTCGAAGCCGCGGAGCACCTCCACCGGCATCGCCGACCCGCCGGAGACGCACGCGCGCAGCGACGACACGTCGTAGCGGTCGCGGTCGGCCACGTGCAGCATCGCCGAATACATCGTCGGCACGCCCTCGAAGACGGTGACGTGGTCACGCCCGATGATCTCCAGCGCCTTCGCGCCGTCGAACCGCGGCAGCAGCGTCAGGCACGAGCCCGACAGCACCGACGCGTTCAGCCCGCACGTCAGCCCGAACACGTGGAACAGCGGCAGGCAGCCCATCACCACGTCGTCGGGGGAGATCTCCATGAGGGTGCGCGCCGAGGTCCGCGCGTTCGTCGACAGGTTGGCGTGGGTGAGCTCGGCGCCCTTCGGCGAGCCGGTCGTGCCCGAGGTGTAGAGCACGACGGCGGTGTCGTCGTCGGCGCGCTCCACCGGCCCGTCGACGGCCTCGGCGCCCTCGAGCTGG
>NZ_JBVPVA010000888.1:0-4265 GCF_055612215.1 Actinomycetospora sp.
TGTCCGGTAGCTGACGCCAAGAGCAGCGGCTATTTCCGCATAGCTTTGGCCATTGCCAAGAAATCCTATGATATCAGCCTCACGTTTGGTCAGCTGTTTAACAGGATCAGACCTGATTGCATGCAATGCCAAGATCTGCGCGATTTCAGCTTCAATATAATGGCCGTTCTCGGCCACACGGCATACGGCCGCCAGCAGCTCTTCCGGTGGCGCATTTTTGCTGAGATAACCAGCAGCTCCGGCACGTAATGTCTCGGTGGCACAGCGTGCCTCTGCACGCATATCCAGCACCAAAACGCGCGCTTTCGCATATTCGACCCGAATACGCCGCAGCAGCTTCAATCCGCTCAGACCGGGCAAATGAAAATCGAGCACGATCACTGTCGGTTGCTCATCACGTATCTGAGCCAGGGCCTCGTCCACCGTCGCCGCCTCGCTGATCTGAGCGTCCGGGAGCGCGGCCAGGAGCTCCCGCAGCCCTTCGCGGACGATCGCGTGGTCGTCGACGAGCACGATGCGCACCTCGCCGCGGCGGACCGCCGCGCGGGCAGGGATGCGGATGTCGGTCATGTCGTGCTCCCAAGGTCGTGCGCGGCGGTGCGGCGATCGGGGTCGGCGGTCCCGGGTTCAGTCTCACCGTCGGGGCCGGCCGACGGCCCTCCCGGTTCGGAGGGTTCTCCGGGGTCCGGCGAGGAGGCGACGGCGGCGCCTCCGGCCGGCTCGACGGCGGCCCCGATCGGGAGCGGGACCACCACCTGGATGCGGATGCCGCCCTGGCGGGCGCGCTGGACGGCGAGCGTGCCGCCGATCTCCCGGGAGCGCTCGGCCATGTTCGCGAGACCCCGGTGGGAGCCGTCGAGGTCCTGGGCGGCGGCGACGCGCAGCGTGCGGCGGACCTGCTCGGGGTCGCCCGTGCCGTCGTCGGCGACCGAGAGCACGAGGCGGTCCTTGCGGAACGCCAGGCGCACGACGGCGACGGTGGCCTCGGCGTGCACGGCGGCGTTGAAGAGCGCCTCGCCGGCCACCCGGAACAGCGAGCGCTCGGCCGTGGCCGGCAGCGACACCGGCCGGCCCTCGATGCGCACCTCCACCCGCAGGTCGGAGGGCATGTGGACCGCCGAGAGCTCCTCGAGCATCGCGGGCAGCGTGCGGTGGCCGTGCTCGCCGGAGTGGTTGAGCGCGTAGATCGCCGAGCGCAGCTGCTCCACGGCGCGCCGGGTGAGCTGCTTCGCGGTCTCGAGACGCTCGCGCTGGCCCTCGTCGCGGATCTCCGAACGCACCACCTCGATCTGCATCCCGGCCGAGAGGGCGTACTGGGTCACCGAGTCGTGCAGTTCGCGGGCGATGCGGTGGCGCTCGGAGTCGAGGACCTCGCGCTGCCGGGCGACGGTGAGGGCGTCACGGGTGCGCTGGAGCTGCTCGTTGCGGGCCGCGAGGTCCTCGGCGTGCCGGCTGGCCTCGTCGTAGAGCCGCAGCGTGCGCTGGTGCAGCGCGGAGTTCTGCAACGCCGCCGCGGTCTGGCTCGCCAGCACGCGCAGCACCGACGCGTCGGTGGCGTCGATGCGCCGGTCGACGCCGGTCCACGCGACGATCTCGCCGACGACCGCGCCGTCGAGGCGCACCGGCACGTGCAGGTGGTGCGGATCGTGCGGCCGGACGGCCCGGCCGCGCCCGGCGTCGCGCGCATGGCCGGTGGTGCCGGTGTCCCCGGGGTCCGTGGCGTCGGCCGTGTCGTGCTCGCCCCGGCGGACGGCCCGGAGGTGGCGCACGACGAACGGGGGGAGCTCCTCCGGCGCCTCGGTCGAGGCCTCGACGAGGTCGGGTCCCAGCACGAGCGCGCGGGGTGCCGCCTCGGGCAGGGCGCCGTCGGCGAGGGCGAACACCACCCAGTGGGCCGTGAGGTGGTCGGCGGCGGCCTCCGCGACCGACCGGACCAACGTCCCCGGGCCCTCGGTGGTGCGGACCAGGGCGCGGCTGATGCGGTCGAGGGCGTGGATGACCCGGCGCAGGCGCTCGGCCGAGGCGAGGTACTCGACGTAGAAGGACGGCTTGCCGGAGCGGATGCCGGTGAGCAGGTCGAGGTCGGGGGCCTCGGCGCGCGGCTCGGCGGATCCGGGATCGGTGCGGTGCTCCACGGGCGACTACAGCGCCTGGCGGAACAGCGCCTCGATGTCGGCGCGGTCGGCCTCGCGCGGATTGGTCGACAGGCACGCGTCGGCCATCGTCATGAGCGACAGCGTCGGCAGGTCCGCCTCGGTCACCCCGATCTCGCCGAGCCCCTTGGGGACCCCGAGCTCGTCGGCGAGGCGGCGTACCTCGCACGCGGCCCACTCCGCGGCGTCCTCGGCGAGCGCCTGCGAGCACGACCGGCCGACCTCGCCCGGGAACCCGAGGGCCTGCGCGATCGGCACGAAGCGGGCCGGGTCGTCCTCGGCGTTGAACCGCACGACGTGGGGCAGGAGGATCCCGTTGATCACGCCGTGGGGCAGGTCGAGCAGCCCGCCGACCTGGTGGCTCATCGCGTGCGCGGCGCCGAGGATCGCGTTGGTGAAGGCCAGCCCGGCCTCCAGAGCGGCCTGGGCCATGTGGACCCGCGACTCCTGCTCCAGCGGGTGGTCCATGGTGCGCTCGAGGTGCTCGCCGACGAGCGAGATCGCCTGCAGCGCGTGGTGGTCGGTCAGCGGGTTGTGCGCCCGCGACACGTAGGCCTCGATGCCGTGGGTCAGCGCGTCGAGCCCGGTCGCGGCGTTGAGCCAGTCCGGCATCGTCGTGAGCAGGTGGGGGTCGACCACCGAGACGTCGGGGACCAGCGCCCGGCCGAGAATGGTGATCTTCGTATTGCGCAGGGTGTCGGTGACGATGCAGAACTGCGAGACGTCGGCGCCGGTGCCGGAGGTGGCGGGCACCATCACCATCGGCGGGATCGGGGCGACCATCCGGTCGACGCCCTCGAAGTCGGTGATCAGTCCGCCGTTGCCGGCGAGCAGGGCGATGCCCTTGGCCGCGTCGATGACCGACCCGCCCCCGACGGCCACGAGCACGTCGCAGCCCGCGGCGCGGTACGCCTCGTGGCCGGCCGCGATCTCGTGGTCCTTCGGGTTGGGGGTGACCCCGCTCCAGACGGTCGCGTCCATGCCCCCGTCGGCGAGGTGGCGCGCCAGCTGCTGGGGCCACCCGGCGGCCAGGAGGCCCTCGTCGGTGACGAGCATCGGGCGGCGGGCGCCGAGCCGGACCGCGGCGTGGGCCGCCTCGGCCAGCGAACCCGGGCCGAAGACGATCTCGGGGACGTGGAACTTCGCCAGCCGGGGAGGTTCGGGGCGGGCCTGGACGTGGCCCGTGCCGTGGGGGCGGGCGCCGTCGTCCGACGTCGACGCGGTGGTCCGTGCCGCCGACCCGGGGGCCGCCGGGTCCTCCTCCCGGGTCTGTCTGCAGACCACCAGGGACTGACCGGCGCGCGTGACGGTGTCGACGAGGACCACGCTGCCCCCTTCCCACCGTCGGGTGTTCGGTGTCGCCCACGTTACAGACGGGCACGGGGCTTGGGCAGCCTCGCGACCAGCGTTCGGGCCCGAACGGGCCCGTCCACAACGATGGTGACACCTACCCGTCGGTAGAGGGTGCCGTCGGCCGATCAGCGGGGTCCGGACGCCAGCTCGGCCGGACGCTCCAGCTCCTCCGCGCTGATGCCGGGCTCGACGTTGGAGTCGCCGTGGATCGGGCCCTGGCGGTCGGACAGCGGCGTCCCGTCGCCGCCCCACTGCCGGGCGATCATCTCGGCCGCGATGGACACCGCGGTCTCCTCGGGGGTGCGGGCGCCGAGGTCGAGCCCGATCGGGCTGGACATCCGCCCCAGCTCGGACTCGGTGACGCCGGCCTCGCGCAGCCGTGCCAGCCGGTCGCTGTGGGTGCGCCGCGACCCCATCGCGCCGATGTAGCCGATCTCGGGGAGGCGCAGCGCCACCTCGAGCAGGGGCACGTCGAACTTCGGGTCGTGGGTGAGGACGGCGAGCGCGGTGCGGGAGTCGATGCGGCCCGCCTCGGCCTCGGCGGCCAGGTAGCGGTGCGGCCACTCGACCACCACCTCGTGGGCCTCCGGGAACCGGCTCGACGTCGCGAACACCGGACGCGCGTCGCACACGGTCACCCGCATCCCGAGGAAGGTCCCGATGCGGGCGACGGCGGCGGCGAAGTCGATGGCCCCGAAGACGATGAGGCGGGGCGCGGGCGCGAAGGACTCGACGAACACCCCGAGGCCCTCCCCGCGG
>NZ_JBVPVA010000964.1:0-5975 GCF_055612215.1 Actinomycetospora sp.
GCGGTCTCGAGCCTCCTCGCCGGGGTGGCCGTCGAGATCTGGGGCCTGGCCCCGGTGGCGACCGTCCTCTGCGGCCTGGTGGTCGTGATGGTCACGACCGGCGCCACCGGGTCCGTCCTGCGCGTGCGGGCGGCCTGAGCCCCGGTCCCCGCAGGCGTCAGTCCGAGCTGTCCGGCGGCTCCTCCGCGTCCGGCTGCTCGGGACGGGCCGCTCGCACCCGGACGACGCCGCTCTCGAGGTCGAGCCCCACCACCCGGCCGCGCTCACCACTGTCCTCGGAGCCCTCGACACCCTCGAGCTTCGGAGCGCGGAAGATGCCACCGAAGGCCGTCATGGACCCAGGATAGGACGGGGTCGCGGCCGACGGCCGTATCGTCCCGAGGGTGGGCGCCGGCGACGCGGATCGGGGCGAGTTCGCAGTCCGTCTGCGGCGGTTGCGCGAGGCCGCCTCGTTGACCCAGGAGGAGTTGGCCGCGCGCGCCGGGCTGACGAGCAACGCGATCGGCGCCCTCGAACGCGGCGAACGCCGCCGGCCCTATCCACACACCGTGCGCGCTCTCGCCGAGGCGCTCGGGGCCGACGCCGAGGAGCTCGCGGCCCTGACCACCGCCGCCCGACCTGCGGCGGAGAGTGCCACACCCCCCGCGCCGGGCCACCTCCCGGTCCCGAGGACGCCCCTGCTGGGGCGGGCGACGGAGCTCGAGGAGATCGCGCAGCTGCTGCGCGAGGGGCCGGCGCGTCTGGTCACGGTGACCGGGCCCGGAGGTGTCGGCAAGACCCGGCTGGCCCTCGCCGTCGCCGGCCGGCTCGCCGAGGAGAGGACCGTCGCCGTCGCCGAGCTGGCCGCCGTGAGCGACCCCGACCTGGTGCTCGTGACCGTGGCGCGGGCGCTCGGACTGCGGGACGACCGCGCGGAGGGCCTGGTCGACCGGCTGGCGCTCCACCTGGACGGGCCGCGGCGGCTGCTCGTCCTGGACAACGTGGAACACGTCGTCGGGACCGCCGGCCCGGTGCTGGCGCGGCTCGTCGACCGCTGCCCCGGCCTGGTCGTCCTGGCCACGAGCCGCACGCCGCTGCGGGTCCGCGGCGAGCAGGAGTACCCGCTCGACCCGCTCCCGGTCCCCCGCACGGCGCACCCGGCCGCGGTGGCGGAGTCACCGGCCGCGCAGATGTTCTGCGACCGGGCCCGGGCGGTCCGACCGGGGTTCGCCCTCGACGAGACGTCGGCGCCGGCAGTGGCCGCCATCTGCGAGCGCCTCGACGGACTCCCGCTGGCCCTGGAGCTGGCGGCCGTGCACACCCGGCTGCTCGGTCCCCGGACCCTCCTCGCACGGCTCGACCGGGCGATCGACTCCGCCGCACTGCGGGATCTGCCGGCCCGCCAGTCCACGATGCGCGCGACGATGGACTGGAGCCACGATCTGCTCACCGCCCACGAGCAGCGCCTGCTGCGCCTTCTCGCGGTGTTCCGGGGCGGCTTCACCCTCGAGGCGGTGGAGGTCGTCGTGGACGGGTCCGTCGACGCCTTCACCGCTCTGGGCGGCCTGGTCGAGCAGTCCCTGGTGCTCCCCGATCCCCGCTCCGAAGGCCGCTACCGGCTGCTGGAGCCGGTGCGTCAGTACGCCGCGGACCGCCTGACGGTCACCGGGGAGCACGCGGCCGTGGCCGCCCGCCACGCCCACCACGTCGCCGACCGGGCGCGGGCGGCCCGGGACGGGCTGCGTGGCCCCGATCAACGGGCATGGCTCGACGAGCTGCAGATCGAGCACGGCAACGTCCGGGCGGCGCTGACGACGCTGCTCGCGGCCGGTGACGCCGGGACCGCGGCGACGCTGCTCGCCGACACGTGGCTGTCCTGGGCGCTCCGCGGCGCCGCCGGGGAGGGCATGGCGTGGGCACGGACCGTGGCCGAGCAGGACCGCGACCTGGCTCTCGAGGACCGGGCCGCCGCGCGACTGGCGCTGGGCGGGCTGAGCTTCGCCACCGGGGACCTGTCGGGGACCCGGGACGCGGCCACCGCCGCGACGGCCGACCTCACCCGGAGCACTGCTGATCCCGCCCGCCTGGCGGAGGCCCTCGTCCTGCAGGGCTACGGCGCGGCCGGGCTGGGCGACGCGGACGCGGCCCGGAGCGCCCTCGACGCCGCCGTCGCCCTGGCGCGGGAGACCGCGGACCGCTGGGCCCTCGCCCACGCCCTGGCCGCCCGCGCCACCCTGGTCGGTGCACAGGACCCGCGCGCGGCGCGTCCCGTTCTCGACGAGGCCGAGGCCACGGCGCGGCAGCTGGCCAGTCCCTTCACGACGGCCACCGTTCTCAACCTGCGCGCCGCGCTGCTGCTCGCGGAGGGCGAGGACGGGGCCGCCGTCGAGCGGCTGGGCGAGGCCGCGGACCTCGCGGTCGAGGTCGGCACCACGTGGACCCTGGTGGTCACGCTGGCCGCCCTCGGCGTCGTCGCCGCCCGGCGCGGCCTCCCGGAGACCGCGACGATCCTGATGGCCGCCGGGGCCGCCACGTCGGACACGTCGGCGGCCGTCGTGGCGATCCCGCTGCACCGGGACGTGGCCGACCGGCATCTCCTCGAGGCTCGGGCGCACCTCGACGACGAGACCTTCCGCCGCGCGTGGGAGATGGGCCGCGCCCTGCGTCCCACCGAGATCGACGGGTACGTCAGCCGGGTCCGGGAACGGTGCGCGTCACGCTGACGTGCCGGCGGTAGAGCCACGCCCCCAGGGTGCGCACCAGCAGCCGCACCGGCGCCGGGACGTTCGCCAGCATCGCCGTCCGCTCCTCCGGCGTGGCGTCCTCGAGGATCATCCCGCACATCACGAGGATCTCCGACCGTCCCATCGCCGCCAGCCCGTGCTCCCCGAGGCGGTCCCACTCCTGTTGGGAGACGTGGCGGGCGGCGAGCGGGAGGATGTGGGCCTCCTCGTCGTCGAGGTGCTCCACCAGGGCCACCCGGAGCCCGTCCACGGTGCTCGCCAGTTCCTCGCCGACGGCGGGTCGGGCCTCCGCCGTCCACCGTTCCAGCACCGG
Source organism: Actinomycetospora sp. (assembly GCF_055612215.1). NCBI lineage: Bacteria > Bacillati > Actinomycetota > Actinomycetes > Pseudonocardiales > Pseudonocardiaceae > Actinomycetospora > Actinomycetospora sp. The sequence goes on from NZ_JBVPVA010000964.1 coordinate 3,037, forward strand.
ACCGAGCCGCTCCAGCAGCGCCTCGACCCGGCCGTGCTGGGCCTGCATCCGGGCCACGAGCTCGGCCGACGGTGCGGCGCGCTCGGCCAGCAACGGCCACAGGAGCTCGTCCTCGCCGGTGTGGTGCAGGTGCAGGCCGTCCAGCACGATCCGCACGTGCCGGGCCAGCACCGCGGCCCGGGACACGTCCCCGGGGGCGACCGCGCGCACGAGCGGTGGGATCAGGCGCAGTTCACGGCGGAACACGCGGTGCACGACGACCATGTCGTGCACGTCGGCGGGCTCGGTGTCGGGGCGGTGCGGTGTCGTCGTCATGACCGGAACCCTGCCGAGCGCCGCGGGCCGGGCCCACCCACACGACCCCCACACCACCCCCACAGCCGGCCACGGCTCGAACCCGGACCCGGACCTCGGTGAGGCCAACGCGACCCCGGACGCACGTGACAACGGAGCCGCGGGTGGGCAGCCCCCAGCACGCCATCCGACAGCCCAGGGAGCCACACATGCCCGACCGCCACGTGAAGCCCAGCGACGACGGGTGGACCGTCACGGCGCCCGAGGACGGCGACCACGTGACCGCCCGGACCACGACGGAGGTCGAGGCCGTCGAGCGCGCCGTCGACATCGTCGCGGACCGCGGGGGCGGCCAGGTCGTGGTGCACGGCACCGAGGGGCAGGTCGTCGAGACCCGGCGCGTCGACGCGGGCACCACCGAGATCAGCCGGACGGCGGCCGAGATCGCGGAGGAGGCCGGCGTCGAGGGCGCCGTCGACGCCGTCGAGTCCGCCATCGACGAGACCGGCGGCGAGGACTCCTCGACCGCGGCGTCGCGGGTCGCCGACCAGACGGCCACGGCTGGCACGGCTGACACGGCCGCCGCGACCACCGGCACCACCATCGGTGCCGGCCCCCCCCCGTCCGACCCGACGGCCGCGGCGCAGCGGACCGGCCACACCCCCGACGCTGTGCACGCCGCGGGCGGCACCGACGGCGCCGCCGACGACGACACCGTGGGCTCCGGTGACGGCTCCGGGAGCCAGGACCTCCCCGACGAGGCACGGGTCGCGGCGCAGGACGCGCGTGACGCCACCCGGGCCGCGGCCTCGGAGGTCGCCGACACCGCCGAGGACGCCGCCGACGAGGCGCGGACCACCGCGAAGAAGGCGGCCGGTCACACCCGCGGCGCGGCGAAGCGGGCCGGGCGCACTGCCCGGGCCGGCGCGGCCGGGGTCGAGCAGCAGGTCGAGGCCGTGCGCGACGGCGACAAGAGCGTCGGGTCGGCGGCGGAGGACGCCGCGGACGTCGCGCAGGCCACCGGCGCCCAGCTCGCCGACGAGGCCGAGGGCACCGCCCGCGAGGTGGCCGGCGAGACCCGCGCGGCCGCCCGCCGCACCGCCGCCCGCGTCGGGTCCACCGCGGACGACCTGGGTCGCCGCGTGGCGGCCGGGGCCGACCGCGCGTCGACCCTCGGGGACGAGGTCGGCGACGAGGCCGAAGGCGCCGCCGACCGCTTCGGCCAGCAGATCCACGCGGTCACCGAGGCCGCGGCGGCCCCACTGGACCAGCTCGCCCACGCCCTCAACCCGGTCCGGATCACTGGCCGCGTCGTCGGCGTCCTCGTCTCCGGCGGCCTGCACCTCGTCGGGGTCGGGGCCGCGCGCGGGACCGACGCCGCCCAGCGGCGCGCGCACCAGGCCACCGGGCACTGACCCGGCCCGAGTGGTCCCCCGGCGCCGGGCCTCCGAGCGCCGGGGGCCACTCGACGGCCCGGCCCCGGTTGGACGCGGGGGACCGCCCGGCAGCAGAGTGGGCGTCCGGAGGAGAGGACGTTCATGGCTGACCGCCGCAACGGGACCGCGCCCACGGCGAAGGACACGACCGGGCGCCGCGCGCTCGCTCTCTTCGCCCCCTACCGCGGGCGACTGACGCTCATCGCGCTGGCCATCCTGATCACCTCGGCGCTCGGCGTCGTGACCCCGTTCCTCACGCAGCGGGTCTTCGACGACGCGCTGTTCGTCCCCGGCGGTCCGCGGCTCGGGCTGCTCACGGCCCTCGTCGGGGCGATGATCGGGATCGCCGCCGTCTCCGCGGTGATCGGCATCGGCCAGACGTACCTGACGACGGTGCTGGGCAACCGCGTCATGCAGTCGCTGCGCGACCGATTGTTCGCGCACCTGCAGCGGATGCACCTGGGGTTCTTCACCTCCACCCGCACCGGGTCGATCCAGTCGCGGCTCGACAACGACGTGGGCGGCGTGCAGTCCGTCGTCACCGACACCGCGTCGTCGATCCTCGGCAACGTCGTCACCGTGGTCGCCTCGGTGATCGCCATGATCGCGCTGTCGTGGCAGCTCTCGCTCGTCGCGTTCGTGCTGCTGCCGGTGTTCCTGCTGCTGCAGATCCGGGTGGGCCGGGTGCGGCGGAAGATCGCGGCGCGCACGCAGTCCTCGCTGTCGGACATGAGCGCGATCACCCAGGAGACGCTGTCGGTCTCCGGGATCCTGCTGGCCAAGGTGTTCGGCCGCCAGGAGCACGAGATCGCCCGCTACCGCACCGAGAACGACCGCCAGACCACCCTGCAGATCCGACAGACGATGAGCGGGCAGTCATTCTTCGCCGTCGTCACCGGTTTCTTCGCACTGATCCCGGCCGTGGTCTACCTGGTCGCCGGGCTGCTCGCGGCCCGCGGCGACGCCGGGATCTCGGCCGGGACGCTCGTCGCGTTCACGACGCTGCAGACGCGGTTGCTGTTCCCGATCGTCAACCTGCTGCGCGTGTCGCTGGACGTGCAGACCTCGCTGGCGCTGTTCGGGCGCATCTTCGAGTACCTCGACCTCGTCCCGGAGCTGCAGGACTCCCCCCGCGCGCGCCCGCTGGCGAAGGCGGACTCCCGCGGCGAGGTCGAGCTGCGCGACGTGTGGTTCCGCTACCCCACCGAC
>NZ_JBVPVA010000977.1:0-4828 GCF_055612215.1 Actinomycetospora sp.
GACGCCGCGGGCAGGACCGGCATCGCCTCGTAGCCGCGCAGGATGCGGGTCGGGCGACGGCGGGCCTCCCCGGCCGGGGCGAGGTCCGGGAACCGCTCGAACAGCGACCGGAGCGCGACCTCGCCCTCCATCCGGGCCAGCGCCGCCCCGAGGCAGTAGTGGATGCCGCTGGAGAAGGCGACGTGCTCGCGGGCGTTGGCCCGAGCCACGTCGAATCGCGCGGGATCTCCGAAGACGTCCGGGTCGCGGTTGGCGCCGGCGAGCACCGTCACCACCAGGGATCCCGCCGGGATCGCCACGCCGGCCACCTCGGTGTTACGCCGGGCCCGCCGCGCGGTGCGCGTGACGGGGGACTCCACGCGCAGCACCTCGTCGACCGCCGTGGGCCACAGCGCGGGGTCGGCGGCGAGCCGTTCCCGCTGGTCCGGGTGGTCGAAGAGCAACCGGCTGCCGTTCGCGATCAGGTTGACCGTCGTCTCGAACCCCGCCGCCAGCACGAGCAGGGCCGTCGAGACCAGTTCGCGCTCGGTGAGCCCGCTGCCGTCGTCGTCGGCCACGGTGACGAGCTGGGAGAGCAGGTCGTCGCCCGGGTCGGCGCGCAGCCGGCGCAGGTGCTCGGTCATCCACCCGTGCAGGGCCGCGACGTTGCGCTGGACCAGCGACCACCGGCCGTACGGCAGCCCGAGGTCCAGCGACGCGGCGGCGCCGTCGCCCCAGGTCAGGAACTGTTCGCGCATCGACGTGGGGACGCCGAGCATCTCCGAGATCACGGTGACCGGCAGCAGGCTCGCGTAGCGCTCGACGAGGTCGATCGGCCCGCCGTCGGGACGGGCGAGGGAGTCGAGCAGGTCCGTCGCGATCTCCTCGGTGCGCCCGCGCAGCGCGGCGACCCGGCGCGCGGTGAAGGCACGGGTGACCAGCCGCCGGTACCGGGTGTGGTCCGGGTCGTCGACGGCGAGCATCGACGGCGGGTCGATCGGCCCCGGGTGCGGCGGCGGGCCCGCGAGGCGCAGGGCGAACCGCACGGCCGCCGGCATGGCCTCGTCGCGGTCGGCCACGCCGAAGTCCTCGCTGCGCAGCACCTCGGTGCACACGTCGTGGTGCACGCTCACCCGCGAGAACGCCCCCCGGGCGAAGGGCCGCTGCTCGCGCAGCCGCTCGTAGTGGGCGAACGGGTCGCCCTGCAGGTCCGGGTCGAGCAGCAGCGCCGCGTCCGGGTTGCCCCCGCGCGCCTGCCGTCGGATCGCCGCCCGCATGAGCCCGTGTGTGGCCGCCCACCGCAGCGTGCTGCGCACCGCCATGCCCACCTCCCGGTCGATTTGGTACGCAACGGTACCGATCATCGGCGCGACGCGTCGAGTCGGCGCCCACGGGTACTCCCGACTCCGTGCGCACCTCCCTCTCCGCCCGCGGGCCCGTCTCCCCCGACGAGGCCTGGGAGCGCTACGCCGACCTGGACCGCTGGCCGGGGTGGGCGCCCCAGATCAGCGGCGTCGACGCCGCCCGACGCCGGCTCGAGCCCGGCCTCACGGGCACGGTGCGGGCCGCCGGTCTGCTGCACGTGCCCTTCGAGGTGCTCGCCGTCGACGAGACGGCCCGCACCTGGTCGTGGCGGGTGCGCGTCGGCCCGGTCCGGCTGGTGCTGCACCACGGGGTGGAGCCGTTCGGCGACGGCACCCGATCGTGGCTGGTGACCGAGGGCCCGGCCCTCGTCGTCGCGCCCTACACGCCGATCGCCTTCGTCGCCCTGCACGCCCACGTGGGCCCGCACGCCCGCGCCCTGCACGGCTGAGACCCCCGCCCGTGAGCCCCGACGACGTGGTCCGGCTGGTGCTGGTGTCCGACACGCACCTGCCGTCGCGTGCCAAGGAGATCCCCGACGAGGTGTGGGCGGCGGTCGCGGAGGCCGACCTCGTCGTGCACGCCGGCGACTGGACCGAGCCCGACGCCCTCGACCTGTTCGAGGCCCGCTCGCCGCGCCTGCTCGCGTGCTGGGGCAACAACGACGGCGACGAGCTCCGCGCCCGGCTGCCCGAGGTGGCCCGGGCCGAGGTCGGGGGCCTGCGCCTCGCGGTGATCCACGAGACCGGCGACGCCCGCGGCCGCGCCCGGCGCGCCGACGCGTGGTTCGGGCCGGGCTCGGACGATCCGGCCGACGTGCTCGTCTTCGGCCACAGCCACATCCCGTGGGACACCAAGACGCCGGGCGGCCTCCGGCTGCTCAACCCGGGCTCCCCGACCGACCGCCGCCGCCAGCCGTCCTGCACGTTCATGACCGGGACCGTCGCCGGTGGCGTCCTCACGGTCGCGCGACACGACCTCCCGCAGCGCGCCCGGCCGCGTTCCCGCTGATCACCGGCGGTGAGCGGCCGCGCGGCGGGCCGGGTCCGCGGGGTCCGCGTCATGGCCGTCCAGCACGATCTCGCCGATCGGGAGCAACGCCGGACCGGTCACGACCGTCCCCCTGCACGAGCACGGTCAGTGATGGCCGTACCGTTCCCCCGTCACGTCGACACGCAATGCGACGGTGCACCAACACTGACATCGCCCGAACAGCACACCGACTGGAGGACGGCGCTCGGCTCCGGACCCGCCGCACGGCGGGGACGAGGCACGACGCCACGACGACGAGGGCCCGCGACCACCGCGGTCCCCTGCCATCGAGACGAAACGGCCCGATGACGCTTCTTGCCGAGAGACCTGCCGACGAGGTCGACGAGTCCGAACTCGTCGTCGGTCGTCGCATCCAGGAGTTCTCGCAGCTGGCGGGACCGATCCGCGAGCTGGACGGCGACGGTCACGACTACCAGGTGTCCTACCGGGGGGTCGAGCTCGTCCACGGGCGTGGGCGGGTGTGGCGCTCGCTCGCCGTCGCGGCGTTGAACTTCGCCTTCGAGGCCCTCTTCTTCCTCTGGCTGCTCCACCCCTCGCACCGCCCGGGGGTCAACGGCCCGCTGATCGCGCAGTACGCGAACTGGGTCGTCATCGGCTCGATCGGCCTGATGGAGCTCCTGCGGCTGATCAACGTCTTCTCGCTGTCCCTGGCCTCGGTGATCTCGCGCGACCCGGTCCCGGTCCCGCCGCAGCCCAACCAGCGGATCGCCTTCCTCACCACGATCGTGCCGAGCAAGGAACCGATCGACGTCGTCCGCGGCACGCTGCAGGCCGCGCTGCGCATCCGCTACCAGGGCATCCTCGACGTCTGGATCCTCGACGAGGGCGACGACCCGGCGGTGCGCGCGATGTGCCGCGAGCTCGGGGTCAACCACTTCACCCGCAAGGGGATCGAGCAGTACAACCGCAAGAAGGGCCCGTTCAAGGCCAAGACCAAGCACGGGAACTACAACGCGTGGGTCGCCGAGCACGGGGACTCCTACGAGATCTTCCTGTCGGTCGACCCGGACCACGTCCCGCTGCCCAACTACGCGGAACGCATCCTCGGGTACTTCCGCGACCCGGACGTCGCCTTCGTCGTGGGCCCGCAGTGCTACGCCAACGACGAGACGTTCGTGACGCGGGCCGCCGAGTCGCAGCAGTTCCCGTTCCACTCGCTGATCCAGCGGGCGGCGAACCGCTACAACGCCGCGATGCTGGTCGGCACCAACAACGCCCTGCGCATCAGCGCCCTCAAGGGCGTCGGCGGCCTCTCGGACTCGGTCACCGAGGACATGGCGACCGGCCTGAAGTTCCACACGCGCCGCAACCCGCAGTCCGGGGCCCGCTGGAAGTCCGTCTACACGCCGGACGTCCTCGCGGTCGGCGAGGGCCCGTCGTCGTGGGGCGACTTCTTCTCCCAGCAGATGCGCTGGTCGCGCGGCACGTTCGAGGTGCTGCTGACCGAGTTCTGGAAGCGGCTGCCGATGCTCTCGCCGGGCCGCGCGCTGCACTACTGCCTGATCACGACGTTCTACCCGTCGATGGCGATCGGGTGGATCCTCGGCGCGGTCAACGCGGTCCTGTTCCTCTCGCTCGGGGTCCAGGGCGTCGTCGTGCCCGTCCAGCTCTGGTTGGCGCTCTACATCGACGCCACCGCCTTCCAGCTGTGGGTCTACCTGCGCAACCGGCGCTACAACGTCAGCCCCTACGAGGCCGAGGGCTCCTCCGGCGTCAAGGGCATGCTGATGTCGATCTTCGCCTCGCCCATCTTCGCGGCGTCGCTGATCGCGACCCTGCTCCGGCTGCCCGCCCGGTTCGTGGTGACGCCCAAGGGGCTGTCCTCGACCTCGGACCACATCCTGACCTTCCGCCGCCACCTGCAGTGGGCGCTCGTGCTGGTCGTCGCCATCGTGACCTCGATCGTCATGGGCTACGCGGCGCCGGCAGTGCTGCTGTGGCCGGTGGTGGCGCTGCTCGCCTGCCTCGCGCCGCCGGCGCTGTGGATCGTCGAGCGGGTCGTCGGGCGCCAGCCGGTGCTCACCGCGGAGGGCCCCCGCACCGCGGACGGGCGCACCGGCATCACCACCGAGTCCCTCCAGCGGGCGGCGATCGACGCGCTCATCGCCCAGGGACCGGACTCCGCTCCGTTCCGCTCGCCGTTGGCCGACCAGCTCCCCGACGGGTGGGTCCGCACCGGTGTCCCGGCGGCGGCCGGCGCCGCCGGGTCGGACGCCCGCACGACGGCGGTGCGGCCCGACGAGCACGGGCGCGGGGCGCGCGAGGTCCCCTCGGGCGAGCGCTATCGACCGCTGCCGGCCGGGTGGCTGCGCGGCGGGGACGACGCGGCCGAGACCGAGGTGCGTCCCGCGGGTGCGCCCTCGGGTCCGCGCCCGAACGGGCTGCGGCCCCGTCCGGTGCCGGCGCCCGGCGAGCACCGGCCCCGCCCGGGCGG
>NZ_JBVPVA010000010.1:0-2597 GCF_055612215.1 Actinomycetospora sp.
GGCCTCGACGCGCGCCCGACGCCCGGCCACACGCCCGGCTCGACGACCTACGTGGTGTCCGGCGGCGGGCAGCGCGCGCTGCTGATCGGCGACGTCGCGCACTCGGTGGTGGAGCTCGCCGAGCCCGACTGGCAGGCCACCGTCGACGTCGACCCCGCCGCCGCGCAGGCGTTGCGCAACCGGCTCGGCGACGAGGTCACCGACACCGACGACCGCGTCGCCCCCGCCCACTGCCCGGGCCTGGCCTTCGGCCGGGTCGTCACCTTCGGCGAGCGCCGCCGCTTCACCACCGTCTGAGGAGCACCGGAATGGATCTGCAGCTCGCCGGCACCACCGTGCTGGTCACCGGCGCCGGCCAGGGCCTCGGCCGTGCGATCGGCGAGGCCTTCGCCGCCGAGGGCGCCCAGGTCGCCTTCGGCCACCACACCTCCGGCGAGGGCGCCGAGCAGGCCGCCGAGGCCGCGCGCGCCGCCGGGGTCAAGGCGATCGCGGTCGGCGTCGACACCCGCGACGACGCCTCGGTCGCCCGCGCGCTCGACACCGTCGAGTCCGAGCTCGGCCCGATCGGGGTGCTGGTCAACAACGCGGCCGTCACCAGCCGCGGGCGGTTCCTCGAGCGCTCCGCGGCCGACTTCGCCGCCGAGATCGACGTGACCGTCACCGGCACCCTGCGCATCTCCCATGCCGTCGCGCAGCGGATGGCCGACCACGGCGGCGGGTCGATCGTCTCGCTCATGGGCGACTCCGGGCGCGTCGGCGAGTCGGGGCTGCTGGTCACCGCGACCGCGCGCTCGTCGACCCTCGGGCTGACCAAGTCGCTGGCCAAGGAGCTCGCTCGCCACGGGGTGCGCGCCAACGCGGTGTCCCTCGGGCTCGTGCAGACCGACAACTTCGCCGCCCACACCGGCGGCACCGACGACGAGCGGCTCAAGAAGATCACCGCGCTCTACCCGCTGCGCCGCCTCGGGCGCCCCGAGGACGTGACCCCGACGATCCTGCTGCTCGCGTCCCCGTGCTCGTCGTGGACGACGGGCCAGGTCCTGTCGGTCAACGGCGGGTTCGCGATGCCGTGATGAGCACCGACACGCACGTCCCCGCCAGCGGGACCGCGGTCCGCCGCAAGGAGGACGCGCGGCTGCTCACCGGCCGCGGCCGCTACGTCTCCGACCTGGTGCTGCCGCGGATGCGCCACGTGGCGTTCGTCCGCAGCCCGGTGGCCCACGCACGGCTGGGGGCCGTCGACACCACCGAGGCCCTCGACGTCGAGGGCGTGCACGCCGTGTTCACCGGCGAGCACCCGGCGATGCGCGCCGTGTCGCTGCGCGCGCAGTCGGCGCTGCCCGGCTACGTCGAGACCGACCAGCCGCCGCTGGCCCGCGGGAAGGTCCGCTTCGCCGGGGAGGCCGTCGCCGCGGTCGTCGCCGACGACCGCTACCGCGCCGAGGACGGCGCCGAGGGCGTGGACGTCGACTACGAGCCGCTGGCGCCGACCGTCTGCGCCTGGACCGACCCGGCCGACGTCACCGACCCCGTGCACGACGAGGCCCCGGACAACCTGCTGCTCTCGCGCACCTTCCGGGCGGGTGACGCCACCGACGCGCTCGCCCGCGCGGACGTCGTCGTCGAGCGGGAGCTCACCACCAACCGGCACGCCGGCAACCCCATCGAGTGCCGCGCCGGGGTCGCCCGCTTCGAGGCCGCCGACCGGCGGCTCACGTTCTGGTCCGGCACCCAGGTGCCCCACCTCGTGCGCACCCAGCTCGCCGAGCTGCTCGGCCTGCCCGAGGGCGACATCCGGGTGATCGCACCCGACGTCGGGGGCGGGTTCGGCGTCAAGGCCGTGCTCTACCCCGAGGACGTCGCGCTCTGCCTCATGGCGATGGCGATGCCGGACACGGCGCTGAAGTGGGTCGAGGACCGCGTCGAGCACCTGCTCGCGGCGACCCACGCCCGCGACCACCGCTACGTGCTGCGCGCCGGGTTCGCCGCCGACGGGGAGCTGCTCGCCGTCGCCGCCGACGTCTGGTGCAACACCGGGGCGTACTCGGTCTACCCGTGGACCGCCGGGATCGAGCCGCTGATGGCCGGTGGCCTGCTCACCGGCCCGTACAAGCTGGCCCACTACGAGTGCACCGTCCGCGGCGTCGCGACGAACACCAGTCCGTCCGGCCCCTACCGCGGGGTCGCGCGCCCCTCGACGGTATTCGCGATGGAGGGCCTCATGGACTCCGGCGCCCGGGCCCTCGGGATGGACCCGATCGCCCTGCGGCGCCGCAACCTGATCCTGCCCGCCGACGTCCCCTACCGGATGCCGTCGCGGCTCGTCGACGACTCCGGGGCCTACGAGGCCTGCCTCGACCGCGCCGTCGAGGTGTTCGACGTCGGGCGCTGGCGGGCCGAGCAGGCCCGCCGCCGGGAGGCCGGGGAGCGGCCGATCGGGATCGGGGTCGGGATCTACAACGAGCTCACCGGCCTGGGCCGCGCCGCGTCGGCAGGGCCGCGGATGCCGTTCCGGACCGGCCACGACGCGTGCACGGTGCGGGTCAACCCCGACGGGCGCGTCACGGTGTTCTCGGGCGTCACGTCCCAGGGCCAGG
>NZ_JBVPVA010000077.1:0-7054 GCF_055612215.1 Actinomycetospora sp.
ACCACCGGGGCCACCGGCGCCGGCAGCGGAACCGCCGCCCGGGCTACCCGGCACGATCGGAGGGGCCGCGGCCACGGGCGGGAGGGCACCGACCACGGGCGGGGCCACGCCGGGCGCGGGAGCACCCGGGGCACCGGGGAGACCCGCCCCGGGCACGGCGCCGGCCGGCTGACCGGGAGCCGGAGCGCCCGGGGCACCCGGAGCGGCGGCGTTCGGGTCACCCGCGCCGGGCTGACCGACCCCGGCGCCGAGGCCGCGGCGGCCGGCGGGGCGGCCGGTGCGCTCGAGGTGCCCTGGCCGCCGAAGCTGATCAAGCCCACGACGGCGGCGATGGCAGCCACGCCGAGCAGCGCGACGCCCGCGATGCGCAAGCGGGAGGCGCCGGACGCCCCGGGACCCGTCATGACCGTGCTCCCCTTCCGATTCCGGCCGCGCTGCCCGCTCTCGGACCGGGCGTCGACCTCGTCGGGATCAGGAGACCACTAGCTCGGCTCCACACCGAGCCGACGCGCCGCACGGGCGCGTTGACGTGTCTGACGCAGCCGGCGGAGGCGCTTCACGAGCATCGGGTCGGCCGCGTGCGCCTCGGGGCGGTCCACCAGGGCGTTGAGGACCTGGTAGTAGCGCGTGGCCGACATGTCGAAGAGCTCGCGGATCGCCTGCTCCTTCGCGCCGGCGTACTTCCACCACTGCCGTTCGAACGCGAGGATCTCCCGGTCACGGCGCGTCAGGCCGTCGTCCGGGAGGGCGGCGTGCAGCCCGGACGGGGCGGTGGCCGGCGCCGGGTCGGTCGAAGCTGCTGGGGCGTCCATCACTCTCCTCGGAGAGGCTCGATCCTCCGGGAGCCCGGTGACGTCGACGGTGCCGACGGTGCTCTCCTCGAGACCGACGACCGGGACCCGTACCCGAATGACACGGGTGTCATTCCGGTGCCGTCCATTCAACCACGGCCCTCCGACAACGCCGTGACAACGCACGGCGTCACCCCCACCGCGGCCCGCTGACCTAGGCTGCCGCGCCGTGACCGTCCGCCCGATCCTGATCACCGGCGAACCCGTCCTGCACACCGCGACCCGGCCGTTCGACGACGACGAGTTCGGCTCCGAGGAGCTGCGGACCCTCGTCGACGACCTCTTCGAGACGATGGACGCCGCCCACGGCGTCGGGCTGGCCGCGAACCAGGTGGGCGTCGACCGGCGGGTGTTCGTCTACGACTGCCCCGATCCCGAGCTCGACGGCGAGCGCCGCCGCGGCGTCGTCGTCAACCCGGTCCTGGAGACCGGCCCGGTCCCGGAGACCATGCCCGACGAGGACGACGACGCCGAGGGCTGCCTGTCGGTGCCCGGGGAGAACTTCCCGACGGGCCGGGCGGACTGGGCGAAGGTCACCGGTCGCGACGTCGAGGGGGCGCCGGTGGAGGTCGAGGGCGTCGGCTTCTTCGCCCGCTGCCTGCAGCACGAGACCGACCACCTCGACGGCCACCTCTACCTCGACCGGCTCGTCGGGCGGAACAAGCGGGCCGCCCGGCGCGCGGTGCGCGACCACGGCTGGGGCGTGCCCGGGCTGTCGTGGATGCCCGGCGTCGACCCGGATCCGTTCGGCCACTGACCCGGCCCCTCCCAGCGCAAGCGAAGCAATGAGACGAGCACGCCGATAGGGCTTGCAGCCAGTGGCAGTGAATCCCCGTCGTCGATCCCGGGTTCTGCCGACAGCGCACACACTCGCCGCAACATCTGCAACGGTGTAAGCACGAGGGTGTGGACGAGCTCGACTCCTACTCCCGCACCGTGGTCGCCGTCGCGGAGACGGTCGGCCCCGCCGTGGCCGCCCTCGTCGTCGGGGACCCGGAACGCCCGCTCGGCTCGGGCTCCGCGGTCGTCGTCTCCGACCCCTCCGACCCATCCGGCCCCGACGGCCCCGGCGGCACCGGCGTCGTCCTGGTGACCAACGCCCACGTCGTCGCCCGCGCCCGCTCCGGGCGCGCGACCTTCGCCGACGGCACCCGCGCCGACGTCCGCGTCCTCGGCGCCGACCCGCTCTCCGACCTCGCCGTCCTGAGCATCCACCCCGATGCCGTCACCCCGACGCCGGTCGCCCTCGGCGACGCCGCCGACCTGCGCGTCGGACAGCTCGTCGTCGCCGTCGGGAACCCGCTCGGCCTCGCGGGCAGCGTCACGGCCGGCGTCGTGAGCGCCCTCGGCCGATCGCTGCCGACCCGCGACGGCAGCGCGAGCCGCGTCGTCGAGGACGTCATCCAGACCGACGCGGCGCTGAACCCCGGCAACTCCGGCGGGGCGCTCGCCGACGCGTCCGGGGCCGTCGTCGGGATCAACACCGCCGTGGCGGGCGTGGGGCTCGGCCTCGCGGTGCCGATCACGACGACCACCCGCGACATCCTCGGGGCCCTGCGCCGGGAGGGCCGGGTGCGGCGCGGCTACCTCGGGGTCGTCGGGTCCCCGGCCCCGCTGCCGGTCGACGTCGCGGCGCGGCTCGGGCGCGCGACGGGGCTGCGGGTCGCCGACGTCGTCGCCGGCAGCCCGGCGGCCCAGGCCGGGCTGCGGCCCGGCGACCTCGTCGTGTCCGCCGACCGCGAGCCCGTCACCGACGCCCAGGGCCTGCAACGGCGGCTCTTCGCCGGCTCCATCGGCCGCACCCTGCCGGTGACGGTGCTGCGCGGGCGGGCGATGGTCGACGTCCTGGCGGTGCCCTCCGAACTGACCCGCTGAGGACCTGACGACGGCGGACGTCCGTTTGCCCGCCGTCCGCGGTGGTGGCAGCGTCGATGACGATGAGCACCACGGAACCGCTCGAGCACCCGCCGGTCGCCCTGACGATCGCCGGCACCGACTCCGGCGGCGGCGCGGGCCTGACGGCGGACGTGCGTGCCTTCGCCGCGTGCGGGGTCCACGGGTCGGTCGCGGTCACGGCGGTGACGGTGCAGAACTCGCTCGGGGTGACGGGCTTCCACGAGGTGCCCGTCGACGTCGTCGCCGCCCAGATCCGCACCGTCGCCGGCGACATGGGCGTCGACGCCGCCAAGACCGGGATGCTCGCGTCGCGGGAGATCATCTCCGCGGTCGCCGCGGCGTGCGACGCGGTCGGGATCGGCCGGCGCAGCGCCGCCGGACCCGGCGTGCCCTTCGTCGTCGACCCGGTGGCGGCCTCGATGCACGGCAGCCCGCTGCTCGCCGACGACGCCCTCGACGCGGTCCGCACCGAGCTGCTCCCCCGCGCGACCCTGGTGACGCCGAACCTCGACGAGATCGCCCTGCTCACGGACGTCAAGGTCGTCGACGACGCCTCCGCCCGCGAGGCGGCCGCCGCCCTGCACGCGATGGGCGCGGCCGCGGTCCTCGTCAAGGGCGGGCACCTGGAGGCGACGACGGGCCGCGCCCAGCCCGAGTGCGTCGACCTGCTCAGCCTGGCCTCCGGCGAGGTCCACGAGTTCCGCTCGGCCCGGCTGGCCAGTCCGCACACCCACGGCGGCGGCGACTCGCTGGCCGCGGCGATCACCGCGGGGCTCGCGCGGGGGATGCCGCTGGTCGACGCCGTGGCGCTGGGCAAGGCGTTCATCACCCGCGCCGTCGAGCACTCCTACCCCCTCGGCGCCGGCCACGGTCCCGTCAGGGCGATGCCCATGTGAACGATTTCGGTCGCTCCGACGACCAGGATCGTCCACATGGGAGCGTGCTCCCCATGAGCGAGACGCCGCCGCGCGCGCTGACGATCGCCGGGTCCGACTCCGGGGGCGCCGCCGGCCTCGAGGCCGACCTGCGGGCGATGACGGTGTGCGGGGTGCACGGCTGCGTCGCGGTGACGGCCGTGACGGTGCAGAACTCGCTCGGGGTCTCGGACGTGCACCTGGTGCCGCCGGACGTCGTCGCGGCGCAGGTCCGGGCGGTCGTCGGCGACATCGGGGTCGGCGCCGCGAAGACCGGGATGCTCGCGACGGCGGGGATCATCGAGGCGGTCGCGGCGGTCGTCGACGAGGTGGGGATCGGCCGGGACGACGACCGCACCCCGTTCCTCGTCGACCCCGTCGCCGCGTCGATGTACGGCGAGCCGCTCCTGGCCGACGACGCCATGGACGCCATCCGCACCCTGCTCTTCCCCCGCGCGGCGCTCGTCACCCCGAACCTCGACGAGGTCCGGCTGCTCGCCGGCGTGACGGTCACCGACCGGGACACCGCCCGGAAGGCCGCCGACGCCCTGCACGACCTCGGCGCCCGCTGGGTCCTGGTCAAGGGCGGTCACCTGCACGGCTCCCCGGAGGTCACCGACCTGCTCTCCGACGGCGAGCGGACCTGGGAGTTCGCCGGGCCGCGCATCGACACCCCGAACGTCCACGGCGCCGGCGACGCGCTGGCCAGCGCCACCTGCGCGGGCCTCGCCCGCGGGCTCGCGATGCCGGACGCGGTCGCCTACGCGGAGCGCTACATCCGCCGGGCGGTCGCGGCGTCCTACCCGCTCGGCGCGGGGACGGGGCCGGTGTCGCCGCTCTGGGCGGTGGCCGACTGGGACGAATCGTAGTCTTCCCGGCGTGCTCGAGGTCCGGCTGCTCGGCGAGATCAGCGCCGCGCTCGACGGCCGCCCCCTCGACCTCGGCGGGCTCCAGCGGCGCGCGGTGCTCGCCCGGCTCGCGGTCGCGGGCGGCGAGGTGGTGCCCACCGACCGGCTCGTCGACGACCTGTGGTCCTCCGAACCGCCACCGCGTGCTCTCGCCGGCCTGCAGGCCCACGTCAGCCACCTCCGCCGCGTCCTCGAGCCGGACCGCGCCCCGCGCACGCCGGCGACGGTGCTGGTCAGCGTGGCGGGCGGGTACGCGCTACGGGCAGGCGAGGGACTCGACGCCACGCGGGCCGCAGCCCTGCGCGAGCGGGCCCGCGCCGAGCCACCCGCCGCCGCGGCCACGAGCCTGCGCACCGCGCTCGCGCTGTTCACCGGCCCCGTGCTCGCCGACGTCGCCGACACTCCCTGGGCACGGCCCGCCGTCGAGCGCCTCACCGAACTGCGGCGGACCCTCCTCGAGGCCCTCGCCGCCGCCGAGCTCGCCGAGGATCCGGGCCACGCGACACCGCCGGGGGTCCGCGCGGAATCCGTCGTCGGGCTCCTGACCCCGCACGTGCGCGACGAGCCGCTGCGCGAGGAACCCGTGCGCCTGCTCGCCCTCGCCCTCTACCGGACCGGGCGCCAGGCCGAGGCGCTCGCCGCGGTCGCCGCGCTGCGCCACCGGCTGGCCGACGAGCTCGGTCTCGACCCTTCCCCGGCTCTGGCCGAGCTCGAGCGCCGCATCCTGACGCACGATCCGGAGCTGGCCCACGTCAGAGAAGTCGCCCTGTCGGCGTGCTCCCCCGTCTCGACGTCCAGCGTCCGGAAAGCCGCGTTCACGGCCCCGCCCACCCCGGACCTCGTCGGCCGCGACGCCGAGCGCGCCCGCCTCCTCGCCGTCGCCGACACCGTCGCACACGGTCCCGGACGCCTCGCCCTCGTCACCGCGGAGGCGGGAGCGGGGAAGTCGACCCTCGCCGACGCCCTGCGCGACACCCTCTCCGCCCGCGGGTGGCGCACCGTGCGCGGACGCTGCCCGGAGGTCGACGGCGCCCCGCCGGGCTGGGCGTGGTCCGAGGTCGCCGACGCGCTCGGCGGGGTCACGACGACCGCCGGCCACGACGCGCACCGCGCCTTCCACCACGGGCGGGCGCTCGTCGCCGCCCTCGGCGCGGCCGCCGGCCCCCTCCTCGTCGTCCTCGACGACCTGCACCGCGGCGACGAGGAGACCTGGCGCCTGCTCCGCGCCGTGGCGTCCGCGCAGCTCACCGGGGTGCTGGTGGTCGTCACCTTCCGGCCCGGCGAGGTCGGCGACGGCCTCCTCGCCACCGTCGCCGCGCTCGCGACCGTCACCGCCGAGCGGATCGAGCTGGGCGGGCTCGACCGCGACGCCGTCGCCACCCTCGTCGCCGCGGAGGGCCTCGACGTCGACGCCGCGGCCGCCGACCGGATCACCGGCCGGACCGGTGGGAACCCGCTGTTCGTCCGCGAGGTCGCCCGGCTCGCGCGCACCGTCGGCCTCGACGCGGCCCGCCGCACCGTTCCGGCCGGGGTCCGCGACGTCCTCTCCCGCCGCGTCGCCCAGCTCCCCGCGACCGCGGCGTCGGTGCTGCGCCGGGCCGCCGTCCTGGGCCGCGACGTCGACGTGTCGGTGCTGATCGCGCTGGAGGACGACGACGAGGACCGCGTGCTCGCCGCGTGCGAGGCCGGGGTGGTGACGGGGCTGCTCGGGGAGTCCGGTCCGGACGCCGTCCGCTTCGCCCACGACCTCCTCCGCGAGACCCTCTACGACGAGCTGCCGCGGCTGCGGCGCGCGCGAGTGCATGCCGAGGCGCTGACGGTGCTCGAACGCCTCCGCCCAGGAGACCATGCCGCGCTGGCCCGCCACGCCCTCGCGGCCGGGCCGGTGGCGGGGGTCGAGCGGGTCCTCGACCACGTCGTACGCGCGGCGGGCGAGGCCCGGGCGGAGGGCGCGCCGCGCACGGCGGCCGACCTCCTGGCCGGGGCACTCGAGCTCGCCGGCGCGGGGGCCGACGCGCGCCGCCGCCTCGCCCTGCGCTGCGCGCTCGCCTCCGCCCACTCCGCGGCGGGCGCAGGACTCCCCGCCGTCACCCACCGCACGACCGCTCTCGCGGAGGCCACGGCCCTCGTCGGGACCCTTCCCGACGCCGAGCGGCGCGCTCTGCTCCTCGAGGTCGCGACCTGCGTCGACGGGCCGGTGACGTTCGCGCTCGCCGAGAACGCGGACGTCGACCGGCCCTTGCTGGCGACGACGGACGAGCTCCTCGCCGGGCCCCTCGCGCCCGCGGAGCGCGTCCGGGTGTTCGCGGTCCGGGCCTTCGCCTGGCACCCCCGCGAGCCCGAGCGCGCCGTGGCGGACGCCGGGGCGGCGCTGGCGCTCCTCGGGGAGGCGGGTCACGACCCCGGCCTGCGCTGCCTGGTGCTCAACGCCCGCTTCTGGACGCTGCTGCGCCCCGACCGCTGGCACGAGCTGGACGGCCTCGGC
>NZ_JBVPVA010000143.1:0-3502 GCF_055612215.1 Actinomycetospora sp.
GGCGCGGACCGTGTCCGCGCTCGTCGTGTCGGTCGCGGGCGTGGCCCCGGCGTTCTCGCTCATGGCGCTCCACCCTGCCCGAGGAGCGGACGCGGCGCGGCTCGTCGGCGGTCCGCGTCAGGTGTCAGCTCTCCGAGCGATGCCGAGGTGATCCACATCCGTGCGGCGGAATGCATCAGATGTGACCTGTTCCGCCGCAGAATCCGCGATCATGCCGGCGCCCCGGAGCTCGAACCCGGCCCGCCGGCACGGTTCGTGGAGCGGCGTGTGGTCCAGAATTGCCGACAAATCATGGAGGACCGGGTCCCGGAGACCCGGTTCTCTCGACCACTTCCCGGGCGGAGGGTCGCCGACGCCCGGCGGGGCGCGCCTCAGTGACCGGCCGGGCCCGCGAGCGAGTTGACCGCACCCCGGAACAGCGGGGGCAGCGCCCGGGACACCGGCACCAGGCTGCGCCGGACGAACCGCGGCCGGGTCCCGACCAGCAGCGCGGCCGTCAGCCACCGGTAGCGCCGCGTCACCCGCGCCCAGTCGCGCTCGTAGCGCTCGGGGGCGCCGTCGGTGATCGCCCGCACGGCCGCCCCGGCCTGGGCGAACGCGAGGGCCAGGCCTTCCCCGGTCAGCGCGTCGACGTACCCGGCGGCGTCGCCGACGAGCAGGACCCGCCCCGCCACCCGGCGGCGCGCCCCCTGCCACAACGGGCCGGCGCCCCGGACGTCGCCGACCACCTCGGCGCCGGCGAGCAGATCGGGCAGCCCGGGGACCGCGCGCACGCGGTCGTCGAAGGATCCGCCACCGGTGGCGGCGAGGACGTTCACCCCGACCAGACCGTCGCCGACCGGGGTCACGTAGGCCTCGACCTCGGGGGCCCAGTGGACCTCGACGTACGGCGACCAGGGCTCGGTGCGGAAGTGCCGGCGCAACCCGAACCGCGGGTGGCGGCCCGCCCCGGCGCCGAGTCCCAGCATGCGGCGCACCGGGGAGTGCAGGCCGTCGGCGGCCACGAGGTGCCGGGCCCGGACCCCGTCGGCGGTCACCACCGCCCCGTCCTGGGTCACCGTCCGCAGCGCCCGCTGCTCGATCCGCGCGCCCGCGTCGAGGGCGGCCTCGCGCAGCGCCCGGTGCAACGTCGTACGGCGGATGCCGCGCCCGGGTCCGGCGCGGAACTCGGCGTCGGCGCTGCGCCCCGACCCGACGTAGCGGATGCCGTCGAACGCCCGGCCGGGCGGGTCCACGCCGAGGGCCTGCAGCGAGGCGAGCGCGCCGGGCATGAGGCCCTCGCCGCACGCCTTGTCGACGTCCCCGGGCCGGGGCTCCCAGACCTCGACGTCGAGGCCGGCGCGGGCGGCGTGCAGCGCGGTGACCAGCCCGGCCGGGCCGCCGCCGGCGACGAGCAGGTCGATCGGGCGCGTGCTCACGAGGTCTCCGTCCCGACGGGCGCCGCGGCAGCCGCCTCCTGCAGTGCGTGACGTTCCGCCCGGATCCGCACGCTGAGCAGGCCCGCGTTCGCGAGGGTGAACACCCCGGCCGTGATGAAGGCCGAGCCCGCCAGCGGCAGCGCCACGCCCTCGACGACGACCGCGGCGTAGTTGGGGTGCGCGAGGTGGCGGTAGGGCCCGGAGGTCACCGGCGCGACGCCGGGCAGGACGATCACGCGGGTGTTCCACCGCCGCCCGAGCGCGGCGATACACCAGGCCCGCACCCCCTGGCACCCGACGAGCAGCGCGAGCATCGTCGCGGCGAGCGCCGGTCGGGTGCGGCGGCGGGCGAGGTGGACCTCCGCGACGGCCCCGACGAGCAGGCCGGTGTGCAGCACGATCATCGCGGGGAGGTGGCCCCGGCCGGTCTCGACGCCCCCGCGCGCGAACGCCCAGGCCGCGTTGCGGCGCGAGATCGCGAGCTCGGCCAGGCGCTGGACGCCGACGGCGCCCACGAGCAGCGTGTACCCGGTGCGGTTCACGCCGGCGCCCGCAGCAGGACCAGCTCGGAGCAGAACCCCGGACCCATCGCCAGCATGAGCCCGATCGAGCCCGGCCGCGGCGGCCGGGTCTCGAGGGTGTCCGCGAGCACGTGGAGCACCGACGCCGAGGAGAGGTTCCCGATCCGGCGCAGCGAGTCCCACGTGACGGCGAGCGCCGCGCGGTCGACCTCGAGCGCGTCCTGCAGCGCCTCGAGCACCTTCGGGCCGCCGGGGTGGGCGACGTAGAACTCGACGTCGTCGTGCCCCAGGCCGTGGTCGGCGAGGAACCGGCGCACGTCGTCGCCGAGGTAGCGCCGCACGACGTCGGGCACGGCCCCGTCGAGGACGATCTTCAGCCCGCCCGCGCCGACGTCCCAGCCCATGGTGCGCTCCGAGTCGGGGTAGAGCCGGCTGCGGGTCGCGAGCACCTCGGGCTGCACGCCTCCGGCGCCGGCCAGTTCCTCGACCCGGTGCGCCCCGGCGGCGACGACCGCGGCGGCGCCGTCGCCGAACAGGCCGCTGCCGACGAGGTTGGGCAGCGAGGCGTCGTCGCGCTGCAGCGTCAGCGAGCAGAGCTCGACGCTCATGAGGACCGCGACCGCGTCCGGGTGCCCGACGAGGTAGTCGTACAGCCGCGCGATCCCGGCCGCACCGGCGACGCAGCCGAGCCCGACGATCGGCACCCGGACCACGTCCTCGCGCAGCCCGATGCGGGCTGCCACCCGCGCGTCGAGGGACGGCACGGCGAGCCCGGTGACGGTGGCCGAGACGATCAGGTCGACGTCGCGGGGGGCGAGGCCGACGGCCGCGAGCGCCTCGACGACCGCGCGGGCCCCGAGCTCGACCCCGGCGGCGATGAACGCGTCGTTGGACTCGCCGAAGTCGCGCAGCGTGCCGTAGCGCTCGAGCGGCAGCGCGGTGTGGCGGGCCTCGACGCCGGCGTTGCGGTGGAACCGGTCGACCAGCGCGCGGCTGGAGCCCGCGAGCACCGTCGAGGCGAAGGTGTCGGTGATCTCGTCCTGGCGGTACCGGTGCTCCGGCAGCACGCCCCGGACGCTCACGACCCGCACGCTCACGCCGCCTCCTCCCCGACCGCCGTGGTCCCCGGACGCAGGAGGGCGCCGACGAGCCCACGCGCGACCGTGGGCGTGATCCGGCCCCGGGCGAGCCCGAGCTCGACGAGGTCGTCGAAGACCTGCTGGTCGGCGGCCGAGGCGCGCAGACCGGCGGCGAGCAGCGACCCGCTGCGGGTCAGCGCCGCGGCCGCCGCGGTGGGGCGCAGGTGCGGGAAGAGGTGCGTGCGGGCGGCGCGCACGTAGTCCCGGCCGGCGGCCCGCGGCCGCCCGTGCGCGAGGGCCGCCGCGGCGGCCCGGCCGGCCGCGAGCCCGGTGGCCACGGCGTAGTAGATGCCCTCGCCGGTCACCGGGTTCACCAGCCCCGCGGCGTCCCCGACGAGCAGCACCCGTCCCGACGGCGGGCGCCAGCGCGGCCCGGACAGCGGCAGGTGGTGGGCGACCCAGTCGCCGCCGCCGGCGGTGCTGC
>NZ_JBVPVA010000249.1:0-2908 GCF_055612215.1 Actinomycetospora sp.
CGCCCACACCACCAACGACGTCGTCGTGTGGCTGCCCGAACGCTCGGTCCTCTTCGCCGGGGACCTGCTCTTCCACGGCGGCACCCCGTTCCTGCTCTCCGGCTCGGTGCTGGGCGCGATCGAGGTCCTCGAAGGCTTCGTCACACCGCTGGGCGCGGCCACGATCGTGCCCGGCCACGGCCCCGTCGGCGGACCGGAGATGATCGACGACGTACTGGGCTACCTGCGCTTCGTCCGCGACCTCGCCCGCGACGGCCACGCCGCCGGCGTCACGCCCCTCGAGCTCGCCCGCGGCACCGATCTGGGCCCGTACGCCGAGTGGACCGACACCGAGCGCCTCGTCGGAAACCTCCACCGCGCCTACGCCGACCTGACCGTCCCGACCACCCAGCGGGGCGGGCCCATCGACTTCCCCGGCGCCCTGGGCGACATGGTCACCTACAACGGCGGCCGACCCCTGACCTGCCTGGCCTGAGCACCCGACGCCGCCGACGGTCGGAATCCGGTGAGAACCGGACCCGCCGGACGGGACGACCGGCCGCGAATTGGCACGATGGCCCCATGCCGCAGCGCGTGCTGGTCGCCGACGACGACCGCGCCATTCGGGAGTCCCTCGCGCGCGCCCTGGAGCTCGAGGGCTACGAGGCGGTCCCGGCCGTCGACGGCGTCGAGTCGCTGACCCGGGTCCGCCAGGAGTCGTTCGATGCGCTGGTGCTCGACGTGATGATGCCCGGTGTCGACGGGCTCGCGGTGTGCCGGGTGCTGCGCGCCGACGGCGACCGGACCCCGGTGCTCATGCTGACCGCCCGCCAGGAGACCGCCGACCGGGTCGCCGGGCTCGACGCCGGCGCGGACGACTACCTGCCCAAGCCGTTCGAGCTCGACGAGCTGCTCGCGCGGCTGCGGGCGTTGCTGCGGCGCGCGTCGTTCGCGGCGCCCGACGACCGGGGTGCGCTGCGCCTGGGCGCCCTGCACGTCGACCCGGCCGCGCGGCGGGCGTGGTGGGCGGACGAGGAGCTGACGCTCTCGAAGACCGAGTTCGACCTGCTGGAGCTGCTCGCGCGCAACGAGGGGATCGTGCTCGACCACACCACGGTCTACGAGCGCATCTGGGGCTACGACTTCGGCGCGGACTCCAAGAACCTCGCCGTCTACATCGGCTACCTGCGCCGCAAGCTCACCGCGGCCGGGGCTCCCCCGCTGATCCACACCGTGCGCGGTGTCGGCTACACGGTGCGCCGGCCGTGAGCCTGCGGGCCCGGTTCGCGCTGGCCTTCGCGCTGATCAGCCTGGTCGTCGCCGGCCTGGTGGGGGTGCTGAGCTACCACGCCGCCGCCGAGCGGATCACGCAGGCGAACGACACCACGCTCGCGGCCGCCACCGCCGCGCTCGCCGAGAACCAGACCGGCGTGCTCACCTCCCCCACTCCACCCCCGCCCGGCGACGACGGCCCGCCGGCCCAGGACGGCCGTCCCGACTCGCCGAGCCGGCTCCAGATGCTCGTCGGGCGCCACCTCGCCCAGGACGGAAGCGTGACGGTGCTGGGCGGGCGGCCGGTCCCGCTGCCCGTCACCGCCGTCGCCCGCGGTCTGGCCACCACACCCGTCGCCGGCCGGACGGACACCACCGAGATCACCGTCGGGCACGACGACTACCGCATCCTCACGACCTCCCAGGGCAGCGGGCGCGGCGCGCTCCAGGTCGCGATGGACGTCGACCTCTCCAACCGCGTGCTGCAGGGGATGGCCAACGAGATCGCCGTCGTGAGCCTCGTCGTGCTGCTCGTCGCCGCGGCCGCCGGGTGGCTGCTGGCCGGGCGCATCACCCGGCGGCTGGTGCGGCTGACCGGGCTGGCCGAGCAGGTGAGCGCGCGTGGCGGCGTGACAGGTCCCGACGTCGAGGCGCTGCAGGTCCCCGTGGAGGGGACCGACGAGGTCGGGCGGCTCTCCGCCTCGTTCACGACGATGGTCGAGCGTCTGGCCGCGTCCCGCGAGGCGCAGGACCGCCTCGTCCAGGACGCCGCCCACGAGCTGCGCACCCCGCTGACCAGCCTGCGCACCAACGCGAGCGTGCTGCGCCGGTTCGCCGAACTCCCGCCGGCGGCCCGCGAACGCCTCGTCGCCGATGTCCAGGGCGAGACCCGCGAGCTCTCCCACCTCGTCGACGAGCTCGTCGAGCTCGCCCTCTCCGGCGGCAGCGAGGAGCCCGAGGAGCCGGTGGCGCTGGCCGGGCTCGCGGCGCACGTGGCCGAGCGGGTGGGACGGCGCAGCGGCCGGGAGATCGTGGTCGACGCCGACGGCTCCGTCGTGCGCGGCTACCGGGCGAGCCTGGAGCGCGCCGTGGGGAACCTGCTCGAGAACGCAGCCAAGTTCGACGGTGATTCCGGGGAGCCGATCGAGCTCCGCGTCCAGCGGGGCACCACGACCGTGCGCGACCACGGCCCCGGCATCCGGCCCGCCGACGCCGACCGGGTCTTCGACCGCTTCTACCGCGCAGACGCCGCCCGGGGCCTCCCCGGCTCCGGGCTGGGCCTGGCGATCGTCCGGGACGTCGCCGAGCGCCACGGCGGGGCCGCGTTCGTGACCGCGCCCTCGGGGGGCGGCGCGTGCGTCGGCTTCGGGGTCGCCAACGGCCGGCTCCTCCCCGACACCGCCGAGCCGGAGCACGTCGAGGCGCCCGCCGGCGCCTGATCCTCACCGGATTCTCGTGCAGCGGGCGTCCCGCGGGGCGACGTGCCGGACGACCATGGCGTGACCACCACGGTCGAACCACGAGGAGAATCGATGTCGGAGCCGGACCAGGTGATGCGGGCCTCGGACGCCGAGCGGGAGGCCGTCGTCGCCCGCCTGCACCACGCCGTGGGCGAGGGGCGCCTCACCGCCGACGAGGCGGGCGAGCGGATCGCGGC
>NZ_JBVPVA010000494.1:0-1573 GCF_055612215.1 Actinomycetospora sp.
CGATGGCGATCGCCGCGGCCGGCCCCGACGGCACGCTGATCAAGGACGCGCACGTCGAGACCTCGGTCTACGCCCGCGTCCTGTCCGAGGACATCACCAAGCCGGGTGGCCGCACCGTCATCGCGACGGCCGGCACCGACCTCGGCGACGTCCTCATCGACGAGCTCATCGAGGCCGGTGTCGCGGAGGTCAAGGTCCGCTCGGTCCTGACCTGCGAGTCGCAGCTGGGCACCTGCGCCCACTGCTACGGCCGCTCCCTCGCGACCGGCAAGCTGGTCGACGTCGGCGAGGCCGTCGGCATCATCGCCGCGCAGTCGATCGGTGAGCCCGGCACGCAGCTCACGATGCGCACCTTCCACACCGGTGGTGTGGCCGGCGAGGACATCACGACCGGTCTGCCCCGTGTGCAGGAGCTCTTCGAGGCCCGCGTCCCCAAGGGCAAGGCGCCGATCGCCGACGTCGACGGCCGGGTGCAGCTCGAGGACGGCGACAAGTTCTGGAAGATCACCCTCATCCCGGACGACGGGAGCGAGGAGGTCGTCTACGACAAGCTGTCCAAGCGCCAGCGCCTCGCGACGCTCTCGGTGGACGGCACGGAGCGGCCGCTGCAGGACGGCGACCACGTCGACGTCGGCCAGCAGCTGCTCGAGGGCACCGCGGACCCGCACGAGGTCCTGCGGGTCATGGGCCCCCGCGAGGTGCAGCTGCACCTCGTCGACCAGGTCCAGAAGGTCTACCGCTCGCAGGGCGTGTCGATCCACGACAAGCACATCGAGGTCATCGTCCGGCAGATGCTCCGCCGGGTGACGATCATCGACTCGGGCGCGACGGAGTTCCTGCCCGGCGGCGTCGTGGACCGCGCCGAGTTCGAGGGCCAGAACCGCAAGGTCGTCGCCGAGGGCGGCGACCCGGCGGCGGGGCGTCCGGTGCTCATGGGCATCACGAAGGCCTCGCTGGCCACCGAGTCGTGGCTGTCGGCGGCGTCGTTCCAGGAGACGACCCGCATCCTGACCAACGCCGCGATCGAGGGGAAGTCCGACAGCCTCGTGGGGCTGAAGGAGAACGTCATCATCGGGAAGCTCATCCCGGCCGGCACCGGCATCAACCGGTACCGGAACATCCAGGTGCAGCCGACCGAGGAGGCGCGCGCCGCGGCGTACGCCCTGCCGAGCTACGACGACGGGTACTACTCGCCGGACGTCTTCGGCAGCGGCAGCGGCGTGGCCGTCCCGCTGGACGACTACGACTTCGGCCAGTACCGCTGACGTAGTCCCTGCGCGACCCACGCCCCCGTCCGGTCCCCGACCGGGCGGGGGCGTTCGTCGTCCCGGGCCCGGTCGGGCGCCGTCGAGGGGCACACGAGGCAGCCGGTAGAGCGCCGGTTCCTGCGTGCTGTGCCCCTCGGGGTCGCGGCGGTCGGGCCGATCCGCACCCACCCGCACGAGGGGTACACCAGGCCGTTGGGAGGGCTCCGGTTCCTGGGTGCTGTGCCCCTTGCGCTCGGGCCGTGCCGACCCACCCGCACGAGGGGAGCCCTCGGCCGGGTAGAGCGACCGGATCCTCCCCTCGCGGC
>NZ_JBVPVA010000545.1:0-1427 GCF_055612215.1 Actinomycetospora sp.
CTAAGCTCGACTTTGGCCATTTCGAAAAAGGCCAGTACTATGGAGATGAACCGGGAAGTGGTCATCCTTGCCACCATTGTTTGTTTCCCTTTTGAGCGTTTTTGCTCCTTTGTTTTCCCCTCGCGTTTGGCTTTCTGCACAAATATTGTTGCTGGGTGCCATTCTCGCTCCGGGCAAACGGACGGTGACGAGTTGCTTGCGGATCGTGGGACTTGGTGGCGAACACCGCTTCGTCAATTACCATCGGGTGCTGAATCGCGCTCGCTGGAGTGGCCGCATCGCCAGCCGCCTTTTGCTCGTGCTGCTGGTAAACCGATTCTCGCCGACCGGGCCGATTGTGCTGGGGATTGATGATACGATCGAGCGCCGACGGGGCAAGCAGATTCGAGCCAAAGGCATCTACCGTGATCCCGTTCGTAGCTCGCACTCTCATTTCGTCAAAGCCAGTGGGTTACGTTGGGTGAGCCTGATGCTTCTGGCGCCCCTGCCCTGGGCGGCTCGCACGTGGGCGCTGCCCTTTCTGACGTGTCTGGCGCCGAGCGAGCGTTATATGCGGAAATACCGGCGACGTCATAAGCCGATTTTAGACTGGGCGCGACAGATGATCTGCCAAACGCAGCGCTGGTTACCGAACCGAGATCTGGTGGTTGTGGCCGATAGCGCCTTCTCCGCCCTGGAGTGGTTGCAGGCACTCGCACAGCGAGGCATCACCGTCGTCACTCGCTTGCGTCTGGATGCCGCTCTCTACGAACCGGCCCCCTTGCGCGTACCCGGCACGAATGGTCGTCCTCGCAAAAAAGGCAAGCGGCTACCCACATTACGGCAACTTCTGAACCAGCAGACCACTCGCTGGCAACGCTTGCTCGTACCCGGCTGGTACGGAGAAGGAGATCGTTTGATCGAGATCTGTACTCGCACGGCGGTTTGGTATCACACCGGCTTGCCGCCGGTGCCGATTCGCTGGGTACTGATCCGGGACCCGCAAGAGCGCTTTGATCCCCAAGCTCTGTTGTGTACGGATCTCAGGCAGAGTCCGCTCACGATGGTAAGTTGGTTCGTGCGGCGCTGGCAAGTGGAAGTCACCTTGCAAGAGGTACGAAAAAGCCTCGGCGTCGAAACCCAGCGACAAGGGAGCGATCGCGCGATCGCTCGCACCACGCCGTGCTTGCTGGCACTGTTCTCGCTCGTAACGTTGTTGGCGGATCGGCTCGTGCGACAAGGCACACTCCCTATTCCACAGGAGGCTTGGTACACCAAGCCGCGACCCACGTTCGCCGATGCCTTGGCGGCTGTGCGTCAACACTACTGGGCGCAGATGGGTTTTCGCGTCTCCCCTCGCAAAGCCCATATTGCAAAACTTCCCAAAGTTCTGCGAGAGTCCCTGCTTTACATTTTGTGCCGTGCGGCCTGATGGCCAAAGTCGAGCT
>NZ_JBVPVA010000507.1:0-1156 GCF_055612215.1 Actinomycetospora sp.
GCCGCGGACGACGCCGCGACGGGATACGCTCGTGTTGGCCTGCGCCACATGCAGCGGGTGCCCGACGGTTCCGGCGAACACCTCCGCCTGGAAGGGCGCGGCGAACGCCCCGCGCGCGTCGGGGAAGACCGGCGGGGTGAACACCCACGCGCCGGGCACCGCGAGTTCCTCGGCCTTCACGGCGACGCACCCTATCCGCCGGTTCCGCCACCGGCCGAGGTGACCAGCCCGACGACGCGGGGTACCGCACGCGCAGCGGCCCGCCCCGGGCGTTCCCCGACGACGCCCGCCGCGTCGCGTCCCGAGCAGCCCGCCGCGGTGCCCCGGGACCCATCGACCCCCTGCAGGAGGACCGCGTGAGCAGCACCCCCGCCGACACCAGCCCCCCGGCCGTCGACGGCCGTGACCTCACCGACGAGGAGATCTTCGCGTCGCACGAGGCCGGCAAGCTCTCGATCGCGCCCACGGTGGCGCTGGAGGGCCGCCGCGACCTCTCGATCGCGTACACGCCCGGGGTGGCCAAGGTGAGCCGGGCGATCGCCGACGACGCCGCGCTGACCGCCCGCTACACCTGGACCCACCGACTGGTCGCCGTCGTCAGCGATGGGACGGCGGTGCTGGGACTCGGCGACATCGGGCCCCGGGCGTCGCTGCCGGTCATGGAGGGCAAGTCGGCCCTGTTCAAGGCGTTCGCGGGGCTCGACTCCATCCCCCTGGTGCTCGACACCACCGACGTCGACGAGATCGTCGAGACCCTGACCCACCTGCGGCCGAGTTTCGGCGCGGTGAACCTCGAGGACATCGCCGCCCCCCGCTGCTTCGAGATCGAGCGCCGGCTGATCGAGGCACTCGACTGCCCGGTCATGCACGACGACCAGCACGGCACCGCGATCGTCGTCCTCGCCGCCCTGCGTGGCGCGGTGGCGGCGCTGGACCGGGAACTGGCCCCGCTGAAGGTCGTGGTCTCCGGTGCCGGCGCGTCCGGCGTGGCGTGCGCGAAGATCCTGCTCGAGGCCGGGGTCGAGGACGTGACCGTGCTCGACTCCCGCGGGGTGATCCACACCGCGCGCGAGAACATGAACGTCGCCAAGTACGCGCTCGCCGAGCAGACCAACCCGCGCGGGCTGCGCGGTGACCTGTCGACGGCGCTGCAGGG
>NZ_JBVPVA010000637.1:0-1126 GCF_055612215.1 Actinomycetospora sp.
CCTGCACTTCGCCCAGGGCGACGGCGAGATCAGCTTCTGCGGCGCGGTGGAGATGGGCGGCTACGTCGACGTCCACGTCGACCTCATCAAGGGCGGCGTCGACAAGTACAAGGCGACGATGCCGATCTTCCAGCCCGGCCGCCACGAGCCGCGCTACGACGAGTTCGTCTCGTTCATCGGTATTTCGGTCGACGAGGGCGGCGACCAGCACTACATGAACGCGACGATCGCGTACAAGCAGGCCTGTCTGCACGCGATCGACTACCTGACGCAGTTCGGCTACACCGGCGAGCAGGCCTACCTGATCCTGTGCGCGGCCCCGATCGAGGGGCGGGTCAGCGGCATCGTCGACATCCCCAACGCCTGCTGCTCGCTCTACGTGCCGACCGGGATCTTCGACGTGGACATCCGCCCGGGTGCCGACGGCCCGACGGTGGTGCAGCGCGGCCAGTGCGCCACCGCGAGCTGACCGTAGGCCGCTGCGGGCAGCGGTGGCCAGGCTACGAGCCGGTGCCGGAGTGGATCACCGGGATGGGTCTGGGGGCCTCGTTCGGGGTCCCCGGGCTCACTCCGCGTCGGACAGCAGCAGCTCCCGCAACACCTGCGCCTGCCCCGCGCGCCGTGCCGTCTGCGTGATCAGGTGCAGCAGGATCCAGCGCAGCTCGATGTGGCCGCGGCGGTCGTCGCGCACCGCGTCGTCGAGGGACTCCGCGCCGGCGAGGGCGTCCCGGGCCCGCTCGCAGACGTCCTGGTACTCCTCCACGACCGTCAGCGGGTCCTCGAGCACGCTGGTGCGGAACGCCTCGTCGGACTCGTCGACGTCGACGTCGACGAAGGCGCGCGCGGCCCGGCCGCCGCGCTCGCCCCAGCGCTCGACGAGCCAGGCCCGCTCGAGCTCGGTGAGGTGCTTGACGAGGCCGGTGAGGCTGGGCCCGGTCTCGGGGACGCGGCGGCGCAGGGCCTCGGGGGGCAGCCCGTCGAGGGCCAGGATCACCTGCGTGCGGAAGTAGTCCAGCCAGCCCTCGAGGGCCTCGCGCTCCTCGGCGACCTCGGGGGGCTGCCGGCGCTGAACGGGGGCGCGGAAGACCACCGGACCGGTCGGGGGCTCCGCGACCGGGAGATCCTC
>NZ_JBVPVA010000694.1:0-18705 GCF_055612215.1 Actinomycetospora sp.
ACGTGACGCTGTCGCTCCCCGAGGAGTTCCGGTGCGAGGCGGAGGTCGAGGTCGACGGCGAGGAGGTCGAGCTCGAGATCGAGCTCAAGTGGTCGCCCGGCCCGGGATGACGGGGCGCGCCCGGCTCGCCGCGATCGGGGCTCTCCTCCTCCTGGGGGTCGTCCTCGTGGCCACGGTGCTGGCCCTGATCGGTGACCTCTGGCGGATCCCCGTCGCCGCGGCGCTGCTGGCGGTCGCCCTCGGGGCGTCGTGGTTCGCCCTCACCCGCACCGGCGCCCGCCGGTTCCTCGCGGGCCTGCTGGCGCTGCTCGCGGTCGTCGCCTTCGTGGTGCTGTCCCTCGGCTCCTCCGGGCTCGTGTCGATCCTGGTCCGGGTCGCGCTGCTCCTCGCCGCGGTGGCGCTCGTCCGGTACGTCGTGGCGCATCACCCCCGCACCGCCGACGAGATGCCGGCGCGGACGGTGCCACCCGCCGGTCACGGGGTCCTGATCATGAACCTGAGGAGCGGCGGGGGGAAGGCCGAGCGGTTCGGCCTCGAGGGGCAGTGCCGCCGCCGGGGGATCGAGTGCGTCGTCCTGGAGCCCGGGGACGACCTCCTCGCGCTCGCCGAGGAGGCCATGGACCGCGGCGCGGACGTGATCGGCATGGCCGGGGGCGACGGTTCCCAGGCGCTCGTGGCGAGCGTGGCGGCGCGGCGGGGTGTCGCCATGGTGGTGGTCCCCGCCGGCACGCGGAACCACCTGGCCCTCGACCTCGGTCTCGACCGGGACGACGTCGGCGGCGCCCTCGACGCCTTCGGCGAGGCGGTGGAACGGCCCATCGACCTCGCCGAGGTCAACGGGCACGTCTTCGTCAACAACGTCTCGCTCGGGCTGTACGCCTCGATCGTCCGCTCGCCCGCGTACCGCGACGCGAAGGTCGACACCGCCCTCGGCGCGCTGCCGACCGCCCTCGGGCCCGGGAGCACACCGTTCGACCTGCGCTTCACCGGGCCGGACGGCGAGCCCCGCGACGGCGCGCACGTCGTGCAGATCTCCAACAACCCGTACGGGCGCACCGCCGGCACCAGGACACTGCGGCCCCGCCTCGACACGGGCCACCTCGGGGTGGTGGCCCTCGTGCTCCGCGGGGACCGTGCGGCGGAGGCGTTCACCGCGGCACTCGCGATCAACCGTCCCGAGCGCTTCTCGGGCTACCTCGCGTGGGAACCGACGACGTTCCGCGTCGACTCGACCGGCGGGATCGACGTCGGCCTCGACGGCGAGGCGCTCCGGATGGACCCGCCGCTGCACTTCCGGGTGCGGCCCGGCGCCCTCCGGGTCCGCCGGCCCACCCGCACCGTCACCCGCGCACCCACCCCGCGCGAGCTGGGAGCGCGCTCGACGGTCCGCGTCCTCTGGGCCACCGCGGTGGGACGACCCACCCCCGAACCGGCCGTGCTCCCGTGACCCCGGCGGCTCCCGGACCCGGGAGGACCACCACCCGCACCGATCGCCGTGCCCCCGCGGGCGCACCCGTCGACCGCGACCACCGGGTACGGGCTGGGAAGGCCGCGCGGGCGGAGGTGCCGCGATCCGGCCAGGCCGACTTCACCCCGGCCGCCGACCGGCCCGACCCGGTCGCGCTGCTGGAGCGCCAGGGGCTGACCCGGCTCCCCGAACTGTTGCCGGTCCGCTACGGCCGCATGGCGTCCTCGCCGTTCGCGTTCTACCGCGGGGCGGCCCTGCCGATGGCCGCCGACCTGGCGCGGACACCCCGGACCGGCCTGATGGTGCAGGCCTGCGGCGACGCCCACGTGGCCAACTTCGGGGTCTTCGCGTCCCCGGAGCGCAGCCTGGTCTTCGACATCGACGATTTCGACGAGACCTCGACCGGCCCGTGGGAATGGGACGTCAAGCGGCTGGCGACGAGCGTGGAGATCGCGGCCCGGAACAACGACTTCTCCGCGAAGGAACGACGCCGCGCCGTCCGCGCGACGGCGGCGGCGTACCGGCGCGCGATGCGCGGCTTCGCGGGGATGGACACGCTGGCCGTCTGGTACGCGCACGCCGACGCGGACACCCTCACCTCGCTCACGGAGGTGCACCTGGGCGGGGTCGCGCGCAGGAAGTTCGAACGCGCCACCCGGAAGGCGCGCACGAAGGACCACCTCGGGGCGCTGGACCGGTTCGCCGTGGTGGCGGACGGCGTGCCTCGGCTCACCGCGGAACCGCCGCTCATCGTGCCGCTGCGTGACCTCGCCGGCGACACCGCGGACCCCGACGCCCTCGAACACCAGGTGCGCGACCTCCTGCTCGCCTACCGGGCGACGCTCGAGCCCGAACGCCGGGTGCTGCTCGACCAGTTCCGGCTCGTCGACGTCGCGCGCAAGGTGGTCGGCGTCGGAAGCGTCGGCACCCGCGAGTGGATGCTGCTGCTGCTCGGTGTCGGCGGCGACCGCCTCGACCCGCTGTTCCTCCAGGCCAAGGAGGCGGGACCGTCGGTCCTGGAGGAGTTCGTCGGGCCGAGCGGGTTCGAGAACGCGGGACAGCGGGTGGTCGTCGGGCAGCGGCTGATGCAGGCGGTGAGCGACATCTTCCTCGGCTGGGTCCGCGCAGACGGCCTCGACGGGCGGCCCCGCGACTTCTACCTGAGGCAACTGCGGGACTGGAAGGGATCGGCGGACGTCGACACGATGCGGCCGGCGGGGATGCAGGCCTACGGCGAGGTCTGCGCGTGGACCCTGGCCCGGGCCCACGCCCGGTCGGGCGACCGGATCGCCGTCGCGGCCTACCTGGGCGGCAGCGACGCCTTCGACGAGGCCGTCGCGGCCTTCGCCGACGCGTACGCCGACCAGAACGAGCGCGACCACGCGCAGCTGGTGCGCGCGATCGCGTCGGGTCGCCTCCCGGCCGAGAGCGGGGGGTAGCCCGCGAGGCACCCCCGCCCCCGGGGGCCGGTCAGGACCGGAGGTGCTCGAGGAACCAGTCGCGCGCCGGGACCATCGAGGCGTCGAAGCCCTTGACGTAGGCGTCGAAGTGACCACCGGGCAGGATCACGAGCTTCTTGGGCTCACGGGCCTTCTGGTAGGTCGCCAGCGCCAGCTCGGTCGGGGTCAGGACGTCGTCCTCGGCGACCAGGACCAGCAGCGGCGTCGGGGCGATGCGGTGGACGTAGCTGTCGGGCTCGTACTCCCGCAGCATCTCCACCGAGCGCAGCGTGATCTCGTTGCGCCACGACGGGGCGCGCAGCTCGTGGGTCTCGGTGAACCACCGGTAGGAGTCCGCGGTGGGCATCGCCGCCGGGCCGGCCGGGTCCTCGCTGACCGCGGGAACCGTCTGCGGGGCCTCGCCACGGAACCGCGCCTCCCGGTCGGCGTCGAACATGTCCCGGAAGCCGCCGATCAGGTCCGAGCGCACCAGCGAGCGGATGTTCTCGTAGCCGCTGACCAGCGGGACCTGGGACACGACGGCCTTCACCCGCTGGTCGATGGCGCCGACGACCAGGACGTGGCCCCCGGAGTAGCTCGACCCCCACACCCCGACGCGACTGCGGTCGACCTCGGGGAGGCCGATCGCGTAGGTGATCGCGTGGCGGTAGTCGCGCACCTGCGCGACCGGGTCGATCTCCTGGCGGGGCTCGCCGTCGCTGGCGCCGAAGTTCCGGTTGTCGAAGACCAGCGCGCCCAGACCCGCCTCGGCGAAGGCCTCGGCGTACTCGTCGAGGTACATCTCCTTGACCGCCGACAGCCCGTGCGCCATGACGATCACCGGAGCGGCGCCGCTCACCCCGGCCGCGGGGTAGAACCACCCCCGCAGCGTGGTGCCCTCGGCGTCGAACTCGATGTCCCGTCGAGCCATGTGGCCCTCCCACGGTCGTGACGGTCGGCCCGGGACGAGTCCTCGCCCGAGTCGCTGTGACCCCAGTCTCACACCTCGACGCGTCGAGGGTCAGGACTCTCGGAGTGCCGCTGCCGACTGTGCGTGAGCCTTGAGTACGGTCCGTGGCAGCGGGTCGTCGTGGCTCGGCGGATCCGGGGGGATGCGGGAATGACGACCGTGGCACGGGAGGTCGCGCGCAGCGGCGCCACGACGGATCGCGAGGAGGCCGGACGGCCGTCGGGGGGCGGCCGGGGCGGGGGGCCGCTCCGGCGACCGGCCCGGCGACCGGACCCTCTCGTGTGGGGCCCGGCCGGGCTGACTCTGGTCGTCGCGCTCGGGTTCGTGCTGGTGAACACCGCCTACGACCAGGGCCGGTACTCCCCGCCGCTCGACGACGCGTACATCCATCTGCAGTACGCGCGCCAGATCGGGCTCGGGCACTTCCTGCAGTACCAGACGGGCCAGCCGCCGAGCACGGGCGCGAGCAGCCTGCTCTACGTGCTCGTCCTCGGGGCCGCCTTCGCGCTGGGGGCACAGGGCGGCCTCCTGCTGTACGCCGCGGTCGGCCTGGGTGTCCTGTCTGCCGTCGCCACCACCGTGCTCGTCGCGCACCTCGGGCGCACCGTCGCCTCTCGACGTGTCGGTGCGGTGGCCGCCGTGTTCACCGCCCTGTGCGGACCGTTCCTCTGGGGAGCCACGAGTGGCATGGAGGTCGGCCTGGTGGCCGCCCTCGCCGTCGGGACGGTGCTGGCGTTCGCCCGCGAGCAACCGACCGCGCGCTTCCGCGCCACGCCGGTGGTCGGGATGTTCCTCGTCCTGGCTCGGCCCGAGGGTCTGGTCCTGGTGATGGCGATCTCGGTCGCCGTCGCGGTGACGCTCGTCCAGGCGGTGCGGTGCGGACGTCTCGGGGCCGCCGCCACGGCGGGCACCGCCGCCTGGTGCACCCTCCCGCTGGTCGTCGCCCTCGGCCAGCGACTGCTCTACCGCGCGCTGACCGGGTCGTCGGAGAACAACGGGGTGCTGGCGAAGTCGTGGCTCTACCAGCCCCTCGGCTCGCCGGTCGAGGTCGTCGACCGCATGGCCACGAACGCGCGGGAGGCCGTCTCGACCTACGGCGGGCTCGACGGGGTGGGCGTCGTCGCCCCGGGAACCCTCCTGCTCGCGGCCCTCGGGATCGCAGCGCTCGTGTTCGACCGTCCGCGCCACCGGGTGCTGGCGGGGGCGCTCGCGCTGGGCCTGCTCGGCATCGTCGTCGCCGACTCGACGCTGATGACGGCGCTCTGGCAGAACGGGCGCTACATGAGCCCGTTCCTGCCGCTCGTCCTGCTGCTGGTCGTCCTCGGGACGCGGACCCTGGGTCGGGCCGTCCCGCGCCCCGAGCAGAGCCGCGTCGTGGTGGCCGGCATCGTCGGCGTCGTGGTGCTGATCGCGGCGGTGTCGGATCCGACCTGGGCGCTCCGGTCGGCCCAGCAGGGGGCCGGCATCCGGGAGGCGGCGCTGTCCCCGGCGATGTGGCTGCGCGGCAACACGCCACCGGACGCCCGGATCGGGGTCAACGACGTCGGCGCGACCGCCTACTTCTCCGACCGCCGGGTCGTCGACCTCATCGGGCTGACCACGAACGGGCTCGCGACCCCCTCCGTCGAGGGCACCGGTGCCCTCTACGAGGCGCTCGCCCGGATGCCGGCCGATCAGCGCCCGACGTACTTCTCGGTCTTCAAGGACTTCATGGACGTGGACTTCGAGGCCATGTCGGCTGCGGGCGTGCTCTCGGAGAAGCCCCTGACGACGTTCGAGACCCGCTCCCCGGTCCGCGACGTCGCCCTCGGCGGCGTGTGCCAGTCGAACGGCGGATGCGAGGAGACCGACGTGTGGGCGGCGGACTGGTCCGTGGTCGGCAGCGGGAACCGACCGGAGACCCCGGTGCCCGGGCGCATCGTCGACCGCGTGAACGTGGGCGACCTGACCGACGAGGCCGCCCACGGCTACGGGGTCGACCGGGCCCTCGTCGGGATGAAGGCACCGACCATCCTGCGCGGGAAGCACGCCCCGGACGGCCGCCGCGTGGTCGACTCCGGACGCGACGTGGTCGGCGGCGAGCACTTCACCCTGCGTGGGCTGACACCCGGCGTGCCGGTCGTCCTCACGAGCCGGGTGGAGGCGCGCGAACCGCTGGTCGACCGCAACACCCAGGCCGGTGTCGTCGCGGTCGGGGTGGATGGCCGGGCCGCCGGCGACTGGACGTTCCCCACGGACGCGTCGTCGTGGGTCCAGACGTCGGTCGTCCTTCCCGGCAACCTGATCACTGCCTCCGAGGCCACGGTCACCGTCGGCCCGCGCCAGCCCTACCTGCAGCCGTACCCGGCCTATCGCTCGTTCGACTACTGGGCCAGCCAGTAGCCCTCACCCGGCCCCGTGTGACGTCAGCAGGTCGTCGAGGCCGATCCGTCGGTAGAACTCGGTCCGGATGCGGTCCCCGACGGCGTTGACGACCTCGGCGCCGTCGTCGGCCGGGTCGACGTGCACCCGGAAGGGCCGCTGCCCGGCCGGGGTGTCGACGATGCGCACCATGGCTCGGGCGACCTCGGCGGGGTCGGCGTCGTTCGGGGCGAGCTCCGCGAGGCGAGCACCGACCTGGTCCATGAGCCCGGCGTAGCGCTGCTCGTAGGCCTCGACGACGGCTTCGTCGGTGGCGTGCCCGGCGTGGGCGAAGTGGTTGGTGCCGCTGGTGAACGATCCGGGGACCACGATGCTGGTGTCGACGCCGAAGCGGGCGAGCTCGGCGGCGTAGCTGACGGCCAGCGAGTCCATCGCCGCCTTCGCCGCGAAGTAGGGCGCGAGGTAGGGCGGGGTGCCACCGCGGGTGCTGGTCGATCCGACCCAGAGCACGAGACCGTGGCCCTGGGCGCGGAGGTGGGGCAGCGCGGCGCGGTTGACCCGCTGGGTGGAGAGCACGTTGACGTCGTAGACGGCGGCGACCTGCTCGGGGGTGAACGCCTCGGTCGGACCGAGGACCATGTGCCCGGCGTTGTGCACGACGACGTCGAGGCGGCCCGCGTCCCGCGTGATCGTCGCGATCGCGGCGTCGACCGACGCCTGGTCGGCGACGTCCATCTCGACGGTGCGCAGGTCGACCCCGTGCGCACCCGCGTAGTCGGCCGCGTCCGTCACGGCCGGGGCGTTGCGCCCCTCGGTGTCGCGGATGCCGGCGTAGACGGTGTGCCCGGCGTCGGCGAGGGCGCGGGCGCTCATCGCGCCGAATCCGCTGGACGCGCCGGTGATGACGATGACCTGGTCCATGACTGCTGCTCCTCCTCGTGGGTTCGTGGTTGGCCGGGTCACGCGAGGCCGCCGTTGCTGAACAGGGTCTGGCCGTTGATCCACCGGGCGGGCCCGGCCAGGAAGGCGACGGACTCGGCGATGTCCGCGGGCTGCCCGAGGCGCTCCAGCGGCGTGGCGCCGGCCAGCCCCGCGATCTGCTGCTCGGTCTTGCCGTCGAGGAACAGCGGTGTCGCCGTCGGTCCGGGGGCGACGGCGTTGACGGTGACGTCGCGGCCGCGCATCTCCCGGGCGAGGATCAGCGTCAGGCCCTCGACGGCGGACTTGCTGGCCACGTAGGCGGCGTAGCCGGGCAGCGACGTCCGCGTGACCGAGGTCGAGAAGTTGACGATCGCCCCGCCGTCCCTTACCCGGCGCGCGGCGAGCTGGGAGACCACGAACGTTCCGCGGATGTTGGTGCGGTGCATGCGGTCGAGGTCGTCGAGGTCGAGGTCGGCCACCGGTGCGAGGACCATGATCCCCGCCGTGTTGACCACGACGTCGAGCCCGCCGAACTCCGCCTCGACCGCGTCGAAGGCCGCGGTCATCGCGGTCTCGTCGGCGACGTCGCCGCCGACGGCGATTGCACGCCCGCCGGCCGCGGTGATCGTCTCGACGACCTCCTTCGCCCGGGCCTCGTTGCCGGAGTAGTGCACGCCCACGGCCATGCCGTCCGCGGCCAGGCGCTCCGCGGTGGCCCGGCCGATGCCCCCGGACCCGCCGGTCACGAGCGCGACGCGAGTGGTGGTGCTGCTGGTCATCGTTCCTCCCAAAATTGTGGACGATGTGTTCATATAGCACCACGATGTGGTCGGCCTGTCCACAAGCGAGTCGAGAGACGCGCGCCACAAGTGGACGTGATGTACTCATGTGTCGAGGAGGAGGACCCGATGACGCAGACGAGCAGTGCGGGTCGGCGTGGGCGGCGGCCCGCCGCCGAGGTGCGCGGGGAGGTCCTGGCGGCGGCGGGTGAACTGCTGTTGGCCGAGGGCCTCGACACGCTGACCTTCGAGCGGGTCGCCGCCCACTCGGGCGCGAGCCGCACGACCCTGCACAAGTGGTGGCCCTCGCGGGGCGCCCTGGCACTCGAGGCCTACTTCGAGACGGTGCGCGAGACGCTCGCCTTCCCCGACACCGGCGACATCGCTGCGGACCTGACCCAGCAGCTCCGCGCCTTCGCGCGGCTGATGACGACCACGCCCGCGGGCCGCGTGCTCAGCGAGATCATCGGCGCGATGCAGACCGACCCGACACTCGCGGCGGCCTACCGCGCGCAGTACTCCGCGCCGCGCCGCGCGCTCGCCGTCGCGGCCGTCGAGCAGGCCCGCGACCGCGGTCAGGTGCGCGAGGACGTCGACGCCGAGGCCGTGGTCGACCAGCTCTGGGGAGCCTGCTACCACCGGCTCCTGATCCCCGACCAGCCGGTCACCGAGGAGTTCGCGACGACCCTCGTCGCCCAGCTGGTCCGGGGGCTGCGGAACGACTGAGGCCCGACCCGGTGCGGCTCACGCCGGCTTGGCGATCACCATCACGGCGAGCCGCCAGTCGAACCACGGCGCGGAGGACTCCGCCTCGATCGTCCGGGCGAGGTGCCCGTCGAACAGTTCGGCCGCGACCGCGGGGCGCCGGTCCGGGTCGAGCCCCCGGAGCAGCGACGGGCCGAAGGACACGCGCAGGGCGGCGGCCACCGCGGCGGCGTAGTCGGGGCCACCGGCCCCTCCGGTCTGCTGCCACAACGGATCGCCGAGGTCGACGAGCTCCAGCTGCTCGAGCTCCAGGTCGTGGCGGACGCGGAACGGGGCCCGCCACTCGGCCTCGGTGCGGTACCACGCCGGGATCGTCATCGCGGCGCGCTCCGCGTCGGTCACCGCGCCGCGCCCGACGAGGTCCGCCACGCCGTCGGCGACCGCGTCCATCGCGCGCTCCGCCCCGGACCGACGGGTGCGCCCGTCACCGTGCGCCGCGCCGACGACGACCACCAGCCGGGCCCCGGGGAGCATCTCGGCCGCCCTCGCCGTCAGGAAGGCGGCCCAGTCGGCGGCGCCGGCCCGCGCCCAGACGTCATCCTGGTCCGCGGTCGCGGTGCTGGGCCAGAAGCCGTCGAGCGGGCCCGGGACGGCGCTGAGCCAGTGCAGGGCGATCGAGCTCCACCCCAGACCGACCGAGGCGTCGGGGAGCAGCTGTTCGTAGAACGAGCCGCCGACCGCGGCCGTGTACACCCCGGGCCGCCGGTAGCTGCGGGGATCGTGCGCGACGGTCCCGAAGAGGGACGCGAAATCGTTGTCGGGCAGGTCCGTGTGGAACACCCACACGGGCTGGTCCGCACCGCGCGCGCGCCGGACCTCCTCGACCACGGCGCTCACGGGGGCCAGCGAGTTCCGGCCCTCCGAGGCGCCGTAGTCGACGACGGTGACCGCCCCGGCCGGACCTGCGGGGGCCGTCGCCGCGGCCGCGCGGACCAGGTCGAGCCCGAACGTGACCGACGCGGCCTGGGCCGACGCGTTGGCGTTGTAGTGCCCGCCACCCTCCATGGCCGTGGACATGCGCTCAGGCTAGATCGGGCCGGGACCAGCGGGGAGTCTCGTCCCCCGAGCCGGGGACCGCCGGACCGATCGTGCTGGACGGGCGTCGCACCCCGTTCCCGGCGCACCCGGCCCGACAGCGCGTCACCCTGCTGCTTCGCGACGTGGGCCGCCGCACTCATCGGAACCACATGATCCGGTCGCGACCCTCGGCGACCATGAGCCACCCTGCCCCTGGTGACCCGGCGGCCCCAGATCGCTCCCGCAGGCCCTCCGGCCCGCCGTCCGGCCTTCGGCCCGCGGCGAGCAAGGTCCCCGAGATCACCCTGGGGTTCTGGGTCGCCAAGCTGCTCACCACCGGGATGGGCGAGACCACCTGGGACTGGTCGGCGATCGCACTCGGCCCGGTCCCCGCGATCTGCCTGAGCGGCCTCGGATTCGTCCTGGCCCTGGGACTGCAGCTGCGGGAGCGGGCCTACCGGCCGTGGGTGTACTGGTTCGCGGTCCTCATGGTCAGCGTGTTCGGC
This sequence comes from Actinomycetospora sp., assembly GCF_055612215.1. Lineage (NCBI taxonomy): Bacteria > Bacillati > Actinomycetota > Actinomycetes > Pseudonocardiales > Pseudonocardiaceae > Actinomycetospora > Actinomycetospora sp. Next base: position 10,227 of record NZ_JBVPVA010000694.1, read on the forward strand.
ACGACGTGCGCGGACGCCGTCCACGTGGTGCTCGGAGTGCCCTATGCGGTCTCGACGGTGGCGTTCCTGCTGGCTGTGCTCGCGGCCTTCGGAGTCTGGTACCGCGTCGAGGGCACGCTGTCGATCCACACCATCGACACCCGCCGTCGGGAGCTCTCCTACTGGACGGCGGTCATCATGACCTTCGCGCTCGGAACGGCCCTGGGCGATCTCACGGCGACCACCCTCGGGATCGGGTACGCCGCGTCCATCGTGATCTTCGGCGTCCTGTTCGCCCTCCCGTTCGCGGCGGCGCGGTGGACGTCCGCGAGTGCCGTCGGCACGTTCTGGGTCGCGTACGTGATGACGCGCCCCTTCGGCGCCTCGGTGGCGGACTGGGTCGGCGTCCCCGCTGTTCGCGGGGGCGTCGGGATCGGCACCGGCTGGGTCTCCCTGGTGGTGCTGCTCGCCATCGTGGGAGTGGTGCTCGGCTTCGAGATCCGGGTGCGGCGACCGGCCGGGTCCACCTCGCCGGCGGCCTGAGACGGCCCCGGAGGGTCGAGTCGGTCCGCCGAGCGAGCGCGCCACCGCTCTTACCCGACTCCGACCCGCCGTACGTCGTCGCTTCACTCGTGACGATCACGCTCGGGAGGAGTTCGCACCCATCACCGCCCACAGTGCCGGGCATCTCGGAGGTCCTCACCGTGTCCCTGTCGATCGCGTCGGACCCCGACGCGTCGCTCCGTCGGCTCGTCCCGCTCGCCGTGGCGAGCCGCCCCCGACGGGACGAGGCGCCCCCCGGCACCGTGGCGACGACGGGCCGCGTGCTCGTCGTCAGCGCGACCGTCGGCCAGGGCCACGAAGGCGCGGCGCGTGAGCTCGCCCGCCGGTTGACCGCGCTCGGCGTGCACGTCGAGGTCCGCGACTACCTCGACGCGCTGCCCCGGGTCGCCCGCGGGGTTCTGCGGGATCTCTACCAGCCCACCGTCCAGTACGCCCCCGCGCTGTTCGACTCCCTCTTCCACGGCCTCGAGCACGACGGCGCGCTCCGGCGCACGGCCCGCGCGGTGTGCCGCTGGGCGGAGCCCGAGGTGGAGCGGTGGGCCCGTGACGCGGACGTCGTGGTCACCACCTACCCGCTGGCCGGCCAGACCCTCGGTGCGCTGCGTGAGCAGGGCCGTCTCGCGGTGCCCACCATGACCTACCTGACCGACCCGGCCGCGCACGCGACGTGGTGCCACCCCGCCGTCGACCACCACCTCACGGTCACCTCCGCCACGGCCCTCGACGCACGCCGCTACGGGGTCGGGGCCGGCGCCACCGGGCCGCTCTGCGCACCCACTTTCACCCGTGCGCAGCGCTCCCGGGAAGCCGTGCGCGACGAGCTCGGTCTCCCCCGGGCCGCGCCCCTGGCCCTGATCAGCGCGGGATCGCTGGGTATGGGCGCGATCCCCCGCACGGTGCGCGATCTCCTCGCGCACCCTGACCTGCGGGTGGTCGTGCTCTGCGGGCGCAACACCCGGCTCCGGCGCCGACTCGGGCGCGACGGCCGGGTGGTCGCGCTCGGTTGGCGCGAGGACGTCAGTGACCTCATGGCGGCCGCTGATGTCCTGGTCCACAACGCCGGTGGGCTCTCGCTCACCGAGGCCCTCGCCGCCGGGCTGCCCGCGATCACCTACCTGCCCATCCCGGGGCACGGTCGCGCCAACGCCGAGGTCCTCGCCAGGGCGGGCATCGCCCCGTGGCCCCGCGACGCGCGCGAGCTCGCGGACACGGTCCAGCGTGTCGTCCGCGAGCCGGCACGCCGGCACCGCGCGTGGTGGCCGCGCGGAGCCGACCCCGCCGGCGTCGTCCAGGGCGTCCTCATGGCCCGGCGCACGTCCTCGGCGCACCTCGTCGCCCTGTGATGAGCGGGACCCTTCCGGCCGTGCTGTGCGCGGTGGCCGCGGCGACCCTGCTCGGCTGTGCCACGGTGGCCCAGCGACGCGGGATGAGCGCCTCCACCGGGCCGCCCGCCCCCGGGGGCCTGGCGGCGACCCTGGTCCGGAGCCGATGGTGGTGGGCGGGCACGATCGCCTCGGTCGCCGGGCTCGGTCTGCAGTTCCTGGCCCTGGCAAGCGGTCCGCTGATCGTCGTGCAGACGGTCATGGTGGCGAGCATCGTGGTCACCACCCTGGCGGAGTCGGTGCTCCTGCGACGCCGCCCCACGCCGCGGCGGTGGACGGGCATGGTGATGACGACGCTCGGGCTCGCGACCGTCCTCCTCGCGCTGTCCCCCACCGGGGCCGCCGTCGCCGTCACCCCCTCGGCGACGTCGGTGGTGGTCCTGGCGGGCCTCACGCTCGCCGTCTCGGCCGGGGCAGCGTTGCGGGCGCGTGTCACCGCGACGGCCGGGCTCGCGCTCGCGGTCGCGACCGGCCTCGGGTACGGCGTCACGGCCGTGGCCCTCAAGACCGTGGGCACCGAGCTCGCCTCCGGGTGGACCGCCCCGCTCGGGCACCCCGCACTGTGGACCGCCGTCGTGGTCGGGCCGCTCTCGGTGCTGCTGAGCCAGCACGCCCTGCGGCGTGCCCGGGCGGTCGCCGCCGCGGTCTCCGTGATCGTCGTGATCGACCCGGTGGTGGGCCTGCTCGCCGGCGTCGCCTGGTTCGGCGAGCACGTCGTCGTGACCCCGCTCCCGCTCGCGGCCGCCCTCGCCGGGGCCGTCGCGGTGGTCGTCGGGATCGTGTTGGGTCACACGGACGGTCGGACCCGTCGGCAGGACCGGGGCTGTGCGTCGACGGCAGGGTCGGACCGGGCGACGACGTCGGTCGGAGGCCGCAGCGGCCCGTGACACGCTCACCGCGGGAGGACGGATGAACGGCGCGTCGGTCACGGTCGGCTGGGGTCTCGCGGTCGCGCTGGTGGCGCTGGTCGGCATCGCCGTAACGGTCTCGCTCCTGGCGCGGTTCGGGATCTCCAGGGCGCTGGTCATCGCGTCGGTGCGCGCGGTGCTGCAGCTGGCCGTGGTCGCCACGATCATCGTGGCCGTCGTGCGTTCGTGGTGGCTGACCGTCGCGTTCGTGCTCGTGATGCTCGGCGTCGCCTCCCTCACCTCGGCACGCCGGATGACCCGGCACCGCAGCGGGTTCCTCGCGGCGGCGGCCATCGGTGCCGGGGTCCTGCCGGTGCTCGCGCTCGTCCTCGTCAGCGGCGCCGTGCCCCTCACGGGCATCGCGGTCGTCCCCGTCGCCGGCATCGTCATCGGCGGGGCCATGACCGCGACGTCCCTCGGCGGGCGCCGGGCCCTGGATGATCTCGAGGCCCAGCGCGACCAGTACGAGGGCGCTCTCGCCCTGGGCGGGCGCCGCCGTGACGCCGCCATGATCGTGTGCCGCCCCGCGGCGACCCAGGCACTGGTGCCACCGATGGACCAGACGCGCACCGTCGGCCTCGTCACCCTGCCCGGGGCGTTCGTCGGCGTGCTCATCGGCAGCGGCAACCCGATCCAGGCGGCGGCCGCACAGATCCTCGTCCTGATCGGCCTCCTCGCCGCGGAGACCGTCGCCGTCGCCGTCGTCCTCGAGCTCGTCGCCCGCGGCAACCTCGTGCGCGCATCGGAGCCGCAGCGCCCCTGACGATCAGAGGTGGAGGTCCGGCTCCCGACGGTGCCGCACGATCAGCAGGACGCCCGAGACGACCAGGGCCGCGGACCCGACCGACCAGACCACCACGCGTTCGGGCTCACCGATGACGCTCACGAATCCATCGGCGAGGGCCGCCAGCCCGACGAGCACATCGATGACCACGCCGGTGAGGCGCAGGACCCGTGAGGACGGGTCCTCCCCCAGCCGCCACCACCCCACGGTCGCGGCGCAGAGGAACGCGACCCCGATGAGGACCAGCAGGAGCGCACCGGCGACCGAGGCGGTCACCGCGGCCGCCGGGGAAGCACGCCGGGGCGGGCCGGACGAAGCGTGGAGATCGAGCTCATGACCCGATGGTGGGCGGCGGTCGATGTGTGCCGGATGAATGTCGCAGGGCTCTCCCGGCGCGAATGGGCACATCGTCTTCTCATCCACGATTCGGATGCTTCGCCGCCATGCCCTCTCAGCACGCGGCGACCAGGTCGCGCACGTTGCTCAACAAGGTGCCCGAAGTCACCGTCTGGTTCTGGCTGATCAAGGTGCTCTGCACCACCGTCGGCGAGACCGCCGCCGATTTCCTCAACGCCGATCTCGGGCTGGGGCTGACCGGCACCTCGATCGTGACCGGTCTCCTGCTGGCGATCGTCCTGGCGTTCCAGATGCGGGCGCCCGGTTACGTCGCGGGGCTGTACTGGGCGACGGTCACGTTGGTCAGCGTGTTCGGGACACTGGTCACCGACAACCTCACCGACAACCTCGGCGTGCCGCTGCCGGCGAGCTCGGTGGTGTTCGGGATCGCCCTGGCCGTGGTGTTCGTGGCCTGGTACCGCGCCGAGGGCACCCTGTCGATCCACTCGATCGTCACCCGCCGCCGCGAGGCGTTCTACTGGCTGGCGATCTTCGTGACGTTCGCGCTGGGCACCGCGACCGGGGATCTCATGGGCCAGGCGCTCAGTCTCGGGTACGTGGTCTCCGCGCTCGTGGTGATCGCCGTGGTCGCCGTGGTCGCTCTCGGTTGGCGGCTCGGGCTGCACCCGGTGCTCTCATTCTGGATCATCTACGTGCTGACCCGACCGCTGGGGGCCTCGTTGGGTGATCTGCTGGCCCAACCGGTCGACCAGGGTGGCCTCGGGATCGGCACCACTGTCACCAGCGTCGTGTTCCTGGTGGCGATCGTCGGCGCCGTCGTCTACCTGCACCTGAGCCGGGTCGACGTCATCGACGGCGAGGACCGGCGTCCGGTGAGCACCCGGGAGGCGGAGCGGGACGACTCGTCCCCCCGTGGGCTGCTCCAGACCATCGTGGTCGTCGCGGTCCTGCTCGTGCTCGGCGCGGTCGGTTATGCGGCCCGCGTGAACGCCCTGTCCCAGGACCCCGGCTCGGCGGAGGCACCCGCCACCGCCGCACCAGCGGGCGCCCCTGCCGTCCCGGGCGCCGCTTCGCCCGGCCCGAACGCCACGCTCGGGGACCTCTCGAGCTTCCGGACGATCACCCAGGACACCCTGGGCCTGCTCCAGCGAGGCGACCAGGCGGGTGCCACCGCCCGGGTCGACGACCTGGAGACCGCCTGGGACCAGGCGCAGGGCCGGTTGCAGGCCCGCGACGAGGCCGCCTGGACCCGGGTCGACGGCAGGATCGACACGGTGCTCACGTCGCTCCGCGCGAGCAGCCCGGACCCGGCCGCCGAGACGAACGCGCTGAACGACCTCCTCGCGGCGCTCCGCTGATCGCCCCAGCCGAACAGGGCCGTTCTCATCGTCGTCACACGGGGGTCGCAGACGATGGCCCCCGTCGTCCACCGTGCGCCGCGAGCGACGCGCGTGGTCCCACCGGTGCGCGCGCCCGTGCGTGACCCCGTTCCAGGAGCTTCCGTCGTGCATCAGTTGAGCTGGCTCGAGGCGATCGTGATCGGCGCCCTCCAGGGCGTCGCCGAGCTGTTCCCCGTCTCCAGCCTGGGCCACAGCGTGTTGCTCCCGGCCGTGATCGGCGGCAGCTGGGCCCAGGACCTCGACGTCTCCGCGCCGGAATCGCCCTATCTCGCGTTCATCGTCGGGCTGCACGTCGCGACGGCCTTGGCGCTGATCGTCTTCTTCTGGCGCGACTGGGTCCGGATCGTCCGCGGCCTGGTCACCAGCATCGTGCGCCGCGAGGTGAAGACCTCCGAGCAACGGCTGGGCTGGCTGCTGGTGCTGGGCACGATCCCCGTCGGGATCGTCGGTCTGCTGCTCGAGCACACCTTCCGCACCGTCCTGTCCCGGCCGGTGCCGACCGCGGTGTTCCTCGTGATCAACGGTCTGGTGCTGCTCGGCGCCGAGGCGTTGCGGCGACGCGCGACGGCCCGGGTGCCGGCGACGGAGCCGGTCCCCGCGCCCGCCGGGGGGCGCGGGGACGCGGACCCGGCCTCACCGACGGTGACACTGCGGGTGGGGGACGCCACGGCGACGATGGCGGACGCGTCGGACGACCGGCTGGGCCGGATGCCGGCCCTGCGCGCGGTCGGGATCGGGGCGGCGCAGATCACGGCGTTGTGCCCGGGGATCTCCCGCTCCGGCGTCACGATGGCCACCGGGCTGCTGCGCGGCCTGTCCCACGAGGACGCGGCCCGCTTCTCGTTCCTGCTCTCGACCCCGGTCATCCTCGCGGCCGGTGTCCTCAAGCTGGGCGACCTCGCCGGACCGCTCGGCGACGGGGTCCGCCCGCAGATCCTCGTCGGGAGCCTCCTCTCGTTCGTCGGCGCCTACCTCTCGGTGCGCTTCCTGACCAGGTACTTCGAGAACCGGTCGCTGCGTCCGTTCGGGGTCTACTGCATCGTCGTGGGGGCCGCGTGCCTGGTCTGGTTCGGCATCCGGTGACCTCCTCCGGTCGGACCGCCGTCGTCGCTGCCGTACCGGCGTACATCGTCCTCACACCGGCGTCCTCGTAGCGTCGGAGGATGTGAGACCCGTCGCCGCCACCGCGCTCGCCGCACTCGGGCCCCAGTGGCTGGACCCGCAGTACCTGATCTCCGTTCTGGGGCCCTGGGCGCTGGCGGGCGTGGCACTCATCGTCTTCGCCGAGTGCGGGTTGCTGCTCGGGTTCTTCCTGCCCGGCGATTCGCTGCTCTTCGTCACCGGACTGGCCGTGACGACCGGACTGATCGCCACCCCGCTCTGGCTGGTGTGCGTGGTCCTGGTCGTCGCCGCCTTCGCGGGCAACGTCTGCGGGTACTACGCGGGGCGCGCGGCCGGACCGGCGATCTTCGACAAGCCCGACTCCCGGCTGCTCACGCGGGAGAACGTCGAGCGCACCCAGCGCTTCTTCGACAAGTACGGCAACCGCGCGATCCTGCTCGGCCGCTTCGTACCCGTCGTGCGCACCTTCATCACGGTGATGGCGGGCGTGGGCCGCATGAGCGCCCGCCGCTACCTGGTCTTCTCCGCCGCCGGGGCGCTGCTGTGGGCGGCCGGGGTGACCCTGCTCGGCGCGGCCCTGGGCCGGTTCGACGTCGTCAGGAACAACATCGAGGCGATCCTCGTCCTCGTCGTCGTGATCTCCCTGGTGCCCGTCGCGATCGAGGCCTGGCAGGCTCGCCGCGAGCGGAAGCGCGGCGCCCCCTCCCCCGAACCGGAGCGCGAACCGGGCGCCACATGACGCTCACATCATCAGCGGGGGACCGTGGGGCATGCTCGACGAACCCGTCCGCCTCCGACGGACCGTCCGGTCGCGCCGCACCGCCCTCGGGGTGTGCGGCGCGGTCGTCGCGTTGCTGCTGGCCGGTTGCGGCGCGAGCGCTGCCCCGGCGTCCCCGCTCGTGCCCAGCGTGCCCGGCGCGGTACCCCGGCCGGATCACGTGCTCGTCGTGGTGTTCGAGAACAAGGACGACGAGCAGATCGTCGACAGTCCACAGGCGCCCTATCTGACCGAGCTGGCCCACCAGGGCGCGAACCTCACCGACGCGCACGGCGAGACGCACCCCAGCCAGCCGAACTACGTCGCGCTGCTCTCGGGGTCCACCCAGGGCGTGACCAATGACGCGTGCCCGCAGGACCTCGGCGGCGCACCCACCCTGCCCGGCCAGCTGACCGCCGCGGGCCTGAGCTTCACCGGCTTCTCCGAGGGTCTGCCCGCACCGGGCTTCACCGGTTGTTCGAGCCAGGACGGGCGATACGCCCGGAAGCACAACCCCTGGGTCGACTTCACCTCGACACCTCCGGGAGCGAACGCGCCGCTCAGCGCTCTCCCCACCGACTACGCGACCCTGCCGACCGTCGGTGTGGTCATCCCGGACATGTGCCACGACATGCACGACTGCCCGGTGTCGGCGGGCGATGCATGGGCCCGGGACCACCTGACGGGATACGTGCAGTGGGCACGGAACCACGACAGCCTGCTCGTGATCACCTTCGACGAGGACGACGGTCGCAGCCAGAACCACATCCCGACCCTGCTGGTCGGGCCGATGGTGCGCCCCGGAGACGTGGGTGGTCGCGCCGATCACTACACCCTGCTGCGCACCATCGAGGACATGTACGGCCTGCCCGCCCTCGGCGGGGCCGCACACACCGCCCCGCTGACCGACATCTGGCAACGCTGAGCCCACGGGCCGATCGCCCGGGCGCGGTCCTCATCGGACGTACACGAGAGTCGGCCTACCGTTCCGATCCATGCGGGTCCTGGTGGTCGAGGACGAGGTGCGGATGGCCGCGCTGATCCGTCGCGGCCTGGAGGAGGACGGCTACGCCGTGGACGTCGCGACCGACGGTCCGGACGGGTTGTGGCAGGCCCAGGAGTTCGTCTACGACGCGATCGTGCTCGACGTGATGCTGCCCGGCACCGACGGCTTCGAGGTGTGCCGACGGCTCCGGGAATCCGGCCGCTGGTCGCCCATCCTCATG
>NZ_JBVPVA010000714.1:0-3289 GCF_055612215.1 Actinomycetospora sp.
AATGGTGCCGTCAAGGATGTGCACTATCCGCTGGGCCGCCGCCGCCACCTCGGATTCGTGCGTGATGAGCACGATGGTCCGGCCGGCCCCGTGCAGCTCGGCGAGCAGGCTGAGCACGTCCGCGGTCGAGGTGGAATCCAGGTTGCCGGTCGGCTCGTCGGCCAGGATCAGCGCTGGGTCGCCGACCAGCGCCCGCGCAATGGCCACCCGCTGCTGCTGGCCACCGGAGAGCTCGCCGGGACGGTGCGCCACCCGGTGCGCCAGGCCGACCCGCGCCAAGGCCGCCAGTGCCTGGGCGCTGCGCTCGGCGCGCCCGATACCCGCGTAGCACAACGGCAGCTCGACGTTGCGCCCCGCGGTGAGCCACGGAAGCAGCGCCGCCTCCTGGAACATCACCGCCGGGCGGGACGAGCTCGCCGCGACGGTGCCCGACGTCGGCTTGTCGAGGCCGGCCACGAGGTTGAGCAGCGTCGACTTGCCGCAGCCCGAAGCGCCGAGCAGGCAGACGAACTCCCCGGGCGCCACGGTGAGGTCGACGCCGTCGAGGGCGACGACCGCGTCGGCCCCGGACCCGAAGACCTTCGAGACTCCCGCGACCTCGACGGCGGGCGGGCCGGTCCGGGGCGCGCGGTCCCGGCGGTCGAGCGTGGCGGTCATGGAGCTGCCCTCCGGGGGGTGGTCACTTCTGGTCGAGGCCGCCGGCGTCCACGGGGGGACGCCCGGCCGCGGTCAGGGCCTGGTTGAGCGGCCCGACGTCGAACAGGCCCTTGGTGTTCGTCGCGGACGGCGCCGTCCCCGCGGTCACGGCGTCCTGCGCCAGCTGCGGGAAGAGCGGGGCCAGCGGGTCGGGGTTGAGGCTGACCGCGCTCCACGCCCGGTCCAGGACGTTCTGCGGCAGCGGCTTGCTGCCCGCGGCGCCGAGCCCGGCGTTGGCGGCGGCCTTCGCGGCGTTCGGGTCGGAGGTGCCGAGCTGCTCGGCGGCGACGAGGCCCTTGAGGAACGCCGAGACCGTGGCCGGGTGGGCCTGCACGTAGTCGGTGCGAGCGATGACGACGGTCGTCGGGAACTGGCCGTTGGGCCACAGCGTGCGCTCGTCGAGGAGCTGGGTGGCGCCGGCCTGCAGGACGAACTGCGACGCGTACGGCTCGGGCAGCCACCCGCCGTCGAGCTGGCCGGTCTTGTAGGCGTCGAGCGCGCGGGCGTTGTCGATGTTGACGACCTCGACGGCGCCCGGCCCGGTGCCGATGGGCAGGTTGTTCTGCTTGAGCCACTTCTTGAGCGCGATGTCCTGGGTGTTCGCCAGCTGCGGCGTCGCGATCTTCTTGCCCAGGAGCTGCTGCGGGTTCGTGATGCCGGGCCGGACGACGAGCTGGGCGCCGCCCGAGGTGGCGCCGGAGATGACCCGGATGCCCTCGGGGTTCTGCTTGTAGGCGTTGATCGCCGGGCCGGAGCCGATGAAGCCGATGTCGATCGAGTTCCCGAGCAGCGCGGCGGTCTCCGCGGGGCCTGCGTTGAAGGTCTGCGTCGAGAGCTTGGTCTGGCCGAGGTTCTGGGCGAACAGCCCGTTCTGCACCCCGATCAGCGCGCCGGCGTGGGTGATGTTCGGGAAGTAGCCGAGGCGCAGCTCAGGAGCGGGGCCCTGGTCGGCGGCGGGCGCCGAGGGTGCTTCCTGGGCGCGGGTGCAGCCGGCGAGGGCGAGGACGGCGAGCGCGACGACGGCGAGCGCGCGCCATGGACGGGAGCGGGTCACGGGTGAGGTTCTCCTGGGGCGGCCCCGCAGCACGGCGGGGTCGGGACGGGGACGGGGCGTGTCCCGGCACGCGGCGGCGCGGGCGTCGTCGGGAAGACGACGCCGGGCTCACCGGGCGGGCGTCAGGAGAGTCGACAGGCGCAGCTGAACACGCGGCCGAAGTCGACGTGGCGACGGGCCACGAGTCGGACTCCGGAGGCGGTCACGAGCACTGAGCCTGCCATGGCGGCCCCGGGAGTGCCACGTTCGTGATCCGGACGACGCAATGGGACCCGCGGGCGCTCCTCGGCGGCGGGCGTTGGTCGGGGTGGCTCCGGTGGTCTGGTGATCGCGACCTCGGTGGCGATCCGCCCACGTGGCGCCGGGGAGCGCAGCCGAAGTACGGATCATGAGCTGCGCCGACGTGCGGCGAGGGCGTCCCGGACGTGGGCCAGGAACTGCTCGGGGCTCTCGGTGAGCTCGTACCAGTTGGTCCGGATCACCACCCAGCCCTGCAGCACCAGTGCGTTCTGCCGGTCGGTGTCGCGCAGGAACGCCCGAAGGTCGCGGTGGTAGGCCCAGCCGTCGATCTCCACGAGCACCTTGAGCTCGTCGAACGCCAGGTCGAGCAGCGCCCGCCCGTAGCCCGGCAACCACATCTCCCGGTCGGCACACCACCCGGTGATCCCGTCCGCTTTCAGGGCCCGATGGGCGAGTCGTTCGGCCTGCGAGCGTGCCCCGCCGCTCGCGAGGCGCAACAGCGTCGCGCACCGCGTGGCCCCGTGGCGTCCGGTCGACCGGCGGTGCGCGCGCAGCAGGGCCTCGAGCTCCACCGTCCCCCGCTGGAGGACGTGGTCCAGCAGCCGTGCCCCGGCGTCGGGGGCGAGGGTCGCCACCGCGGCGAGAACGGCCGGGGCCTTCTTGGTCACCGCGACGCCGTCCACGACGACGCGGTCCTCGGCCGGGACCGCGCGGCGCACCAGCCGCACGCCAGGCCGGGGCCGAGGTTGGCACCGGTGGGCCACCGCGATCTCGACCTCGGCCGGCGCCGTGTCGATCAGGCGCCACCAGTACAGCGCGGATCTCCCGATCAGCGTCGCTCCCGGGCCGACGGAGAGCATCGCTACGCGGATCCGGGCACGGGGCGTATCGGGGTGATCCGCGGCGCGCAGCACCCGGTACATCACCCGCAGCCACTCACCCCGCTCGACCTTCCCGTCGATGGCGGCGGCGGTGTAGCCGATCTCCGTCGCCTGCTCGACGCTCAGGGCCCCGTCCTGGTCACGCAGCAACGCCCGGAGACGCGCAGCGCGTTCGTCCTTGCTCACCCGGCTTGGACGACGTCGCGGGCCGATCGGCTCCCTCCCGACGCCTGATCACGTCTTCGGCGGCACGGCCCCGCGCCAGGAGGCCATCTCGCCACCGAGATCGTGATCATGGTCAGGCGGGACGCGTTCACCCCGAACCCGTGTCGTGGACCGGTCCGGGGCGAACGATGGTCGACGATTCGCCCATGGGGTCGTCGCGCCGGTCGGTGCTGCTCGGCGCGGCGGGCGCCGC
>NZ_JBVPVA010000539.1:0-7414 GCF_055612215.1 Actinomycetospora sp.
AGCCAGGCCCGTACGAGGCGCGCGCCCTCGACGTAGGTCGTGGTGTGGATGCGCCAGCGCGGGTGCGCGAGGAACTCGAGCATCCGGCCGGCGCGCGCGTCGTCGATCAGCAGCCAGCGCCGCAGGTGGGCGCGCGCCTGCTCCGCACGGTCGGACGCGACGCTGCCGTGCAGCAGCAGGGCGGCGTCCTGACGGACCGCGGCCAACGGGACCATCGCGGCCTCGACCGCCTCCCCGAGCGCGCCCTCGGCCGCGGTCGTCGGGACACCGCCGGCCGCCAGGTGCCCGACCGCCCAGGTCCCCCAGCCCGGCCCGACGACGGCCTCGAGCCCGCACTCCGCCGCGCCCTCGGCCACGAGGCTCTGCGGTGTGCGGGCCAGGAAGAGGGTGCGCTCGGGGGCAGGGGCGTCGGCGAGCTCGATCCGCGTCATCTCCGTGTGGTGCCCGGGGTAGGCCTCGTGGGCCGCGAGCACCGGCAGGTGCGCCCGCCGGTGGCCCGCCTCGCGGGAGACCTGCACGACCGAGCGCGCCCGGGCGACCCGCCGGGCGAACCCGGCCCACGGGACACCGGTCACGATCTCCAGGTCGACCCCCTCCCCCGGCGGCAGCCCGACCGTCGCTCCGGTGCGCTCGCGCAGGGCCGCCATGATCGCCGCGAGGCCGGGGCGCAGGTGCTCCGGGGAGACGCGGTCGCGGTCCCGGAACGCCGCGAGGGCCCCGGGCAGCCGGCGGACGTCGGTGCCGAGGACGTCGGCGAGGCGGGCGTGCGCCGCGCGGTAGTCGTCGGGCTCGCCGGGGGCGACGTCGACGCCGAGGCAGTCCCGGATCTCCTCGACGACGCCGACCTCCTCGCCCGCCGCGCGCGCGGCGATCACCTCGCACGCGGCGAGCTGGGCGTCGAGGTACTCCGCCCGGGCCGGCCCGAGCGCCGGGGTGTGGGCGAGCCGCCGGCGCAGCGCGGCGGCGTCGCGGCGCAGCGTCGACGGGTCGGGCCGGGGCTCGGCGTCGACGCGGCTGGCCACCGCCGGGTCGCCGACGTGGGCGTCCACGAGCCCCGGCACGACGCGCCCGAGGCGGAGCCCGAGGGTCACGTAGGCCCCCGGCAGCCCCTCGGGGTCACGTCCGTCCACCGGCGCCGACGGTACCCGTCGTCGGGCCCCGGGGAGCCTCGGCGCGGACACCGCGTCACTGGATACGACACCCGGGTGTCGAGGTCGGTGACCGATCGCGTCCCGGATGCTCCCCCCGGGCCGGGCCCCACGCCCCGGCCGACCCGCGCGCCACCCGATCCGGCCAGTCGAGTAGCGGTGCGAATTGTCCGTCACTCGATCGAGGAATGCGCGACTCTTCCGGGTCGGCGGCGTCGTTAGGTCCACGTCATCGGCCACACCGTCCGTGAGGCCGGACCACGAAGGCGATCACCCGGTCCCTGATCGGGGACCGCGCACCGGACGAGGGGAAAACCTTTCCGAATGCTGGCGGAGAAGGCGGGAACGGTGCTCAGCACCTGCCGGAACGGCTGAGCCCACAGACGGCCACGACGCGGGCCCCCGGTCCCCTGGGAGCAGATCGGGGGGCCGCGCCGTGGCGGCGCAAGGACCGGCGCGTCCGTGCCCATCGGGGGATGGCACGGACGCGTCGGTGCGTCCGCGGTACCACCCCGGATTCGCCGGACTCAGCCGCCGTAGCGTCGGTGCCGATCCGAGTAGTCGCGCAGCGCGCGCAGGAAATCGATCCGACGGAACTGCGGCCAGAACGCCTCGGTGAAATAGAACTCCGAGTACACCGACTGCCACATCAGGAATCCCGAGAGCCGCTGCTCGCCCGAGGTCCGGATGACGAGATCCGGATCGGGCTGGCCGGACGTGTAGAGGTGCTCGGCGATGTGGTCGACGTCGAGGACCTCCGCGAGCTCCTCGATCGACGTGCCCGCCTCCGCGTGGCGCAGCAGCAGCTTGCGCACCGCGTCCGCGATCTCCTGCCGGCCCCCGTAGCCGACGGCGGCGTTCACCTGCATGCCGGTCCGCCCCTCGGTGCTCGCGGCGGCGGCGGCCAGGCGTTCGGCCGTCGGCGCGGGGACCAGGTCGGGGTTGCCCACCACCCGCAGCCGCCAGCGCCGGTCCGGGGCCGCGAGCCCCTCCACCGCCGTCGCGATGATCTCCAGCAGTTGGGAGAGCTCGTCGCTCGCCCGACCCAGGTTGTCGGTCGAGAGCAGGAAGAGCGTCACCACCTCGACCCCGGCCTCGTCGGCCCAGTCGAGCACGTCGACGATCTTGCGGGCGCCCACCCGGTGCCCGTCGCTGGGGTCGGTGAGCCCCACCTCGCGCGCCCAGCGCCGGTTGCCGTCGAGGATGACGCCCACGTGCCGGGGCGGGTGAGCGGCCACGACCCGGCGCCGCAGCCGTCGCTCGTAGAGCGATTCGGCGACCTCGCGGATGTTGCTCCGGACGCTCACGGGCGGCCAGGTTACGCCGTCGAGGTCACGGATCGCGCCGTCGTCCCCGCCCGGACGGGTGCCGCCGACGGGCTCGCCCACCCGTCACCGGGCGGTCGCACGACGTTCTCCGACGACGCCGGGTACTCGCCTACCCTGGCGTGCGTGAGCCTCGCCGACCTGCCGCCGCAACTCGCGTCGCCGGCCAAGCCGCGACTGCGCGGCTGGCTGCACCTGTGGTCGTTCGTCGTCGGGATCGCGGCCGGCGCGACGCTCGTCGCGCTCGCCGCCGCCACGGTCTCCGCCGCCGCCGCGGCCGCCTGCGCGGTGTACGCCGTGGCGGTCCTCGGCCTGTTCGGCATCAGCGCGCTCTACCACCGGCGGGCGTGGACCTCGGAGCGCGCCCGCACGACGATGAAGCGGCTCGACCACGCGATGATCTTCATCTTCATCGCGGGGACCTACACGCCGTTCGCCGTGCTGGCCCTGCCCGAGCCCACCGGGCTCGTCGTGCTGCTCGTGGTCTGGATCGGCGCCGCGGGCGGCGCGGCGCTCAAGCTGCTGCGCCCGCACGCCCCGCGGTGGGTCGGGGTGCCCTTCTACCTGGCCCTGGGCTGGGTCGCGGTCTTCGTCCTCCCCGACCTGCTCCACCGCGGCGGCGTGGCGGCGCTCGTCCTGCTCCTCGTGGGCGGTGGCTTCTACACCCTCGGGGCCCTCTGCTATGCCTTCCGGCGGCCCGTCGGCTGGCCGAGCACCTTCGGGTTCCACGAGTTCTTCCACGCGGCGACCGTCGTGGCCGCGATCTGCCACCACGTCGCCATCTGGCTGGTGCTCTACGCCTGAGTGTCGGTGGGCGCGCCCTCGCCGTCCTCGTCGTCCTCGCCGTCCAGTCGCGGACCCCGCGCGCGGAGCTCGTCGACCGTGCTCATGGCCTCGCGCAGCTCGGCCAGCCACGGCTCGGTGTGCTCGCCGACCAGCGCCACCGCCCACGCCAGGGCCTCCGAGCGCGAGCGCGCGACGCCGGCGTCGACCAGGGTGTCCAGCACCCGCCGCTCGGGCTGGCGCAGCCGCGTCATGACCGGCACCGAGAGCGTCGTGAAGAGCTCCTCGACACCGTCGTCCTCACCGCTGCCCGGGATCCGCGCGCCCCAGGCGACCTTGCGCCCGTAGCGGTGCTCGGCCTGCCGGGCGATCTCCATGCGGTCCTCGCGCGTCTCCTCCCGGAACCGCGCGATGCGCCCGGCCGCGCTGGCCGCCCGGGCCGCGGGGTCGGCGTCCGCCGCGTTCTCCGGCGCCGGCAGCTCGCCGACGACCAGGATCTCCTCGCGGTCGACCGTCACCTCGGGGGCGCCGGTGAACCAGCCGTCCGGGAGCCGGCCGGAGAGCCAGGCCGTCAGGTCGTCGACCGGGGGCAGCTCGCTCGCGGGGCGCCCGCCCCGGCCGACCCGTCCCCCGCCGCCGGGGCGTCCCCGGTGTCCTCGTCCCACCATCATCGTCCACTCCTCGTGCTCGGTGCTTGCCGTAATTACAGCATTACACCGATGCCCGCGTCGACGTCGTTCGCCGAGGGAGGACAGCCGGCCCGAGGGCGGCTCAGACGGCGCGCAGGGCGTCCGCGAGCTCCTCGGGCGACGTGGTGGGCCGCTCGCAGACGTAACCCCGGCACACGTAGGCCGCGGCCGCCCCCTCGACCAGCGGACGGTCGGCGAGCAGCGGCACCCCGGGCGCCTCCGGGTCCCCGGCCACCACGACCGAGCCGCCGGGCGCCACCCGGCGGGCGGCCGTGGCCAGCGGCTCCCGGGCCGCCTCGTCCGACCCGACGACGGCCACCTGCAGCGGCCCCCGCAGCGCGGCCTCCGCCGCGCTCGCCCAGCCGCCGGCGAACCGCGCGTGGCGGGCCAGCAGCGTGCCCGCCGTCGTCAGGGCCGCCTCGGCGACGCCGCGGTAGCGCCCCGCCCGCTCCGGGCCGGCCAGCACGGACGCGGTGAGCAGGGCCGACGTCAGCACCGACGACCCGCACGGCGTGGCCCCGTCGGTGATCTCCCGGGGGCGGCTGACCAGCGCCTCGGCGTCGTCGGCGGTGTCCCAGAAGACCCCGGTCGGGGCGCCGGCCTCGTCGTGCTCGCCGAAGCGGTCGAGCACCACGTCGAGGAGCGCGCAGGCCTCGTCGAGCCAGCGCGGCTCCGCGGTGGCCTGGTGCAGCGCGAGCAGCCCCTCGGCCAGCGCCGCGTGGTCCTCGAGGACGCCCGGGGCCTCCCCGACGACGCCGTCGCGCGAGGTCCGGCGCAGCCGCCCGTCCACGACGTGGGTCCGCAGCAGCAGGCCGGCGGCGCGCCGGGCGGCGGCCAGCCAGTCCGGCCGGCCCAGCGCCGCGGCGCCCTCGACGAGCGCGGTGATCGCGAGGCCGTTCCAGGCCGCCACGACCTTGTCGTCCCGCGCCGGCTGCGGGCGCGCCGCCCGGGCGGACAGCAGTGCCTTGCGCGCGGCCTGCCACCGGCCCGGATCCTCGGGGTCGACGGGCATCTGCAGCGTCGAGCGGCCGTGCTCGAAGGTCCCGGCCTCGGTGACGCCGAGCAGCTCGGCCGCCCACGCCCCCTCCGCGGCGCCGAGCACCTCGGCGAGCTCGGCGCGCGACCACACGTACGTCGAGCCCTCCTCACCCGCGGCGTCGGCGTCGAGGGCCGACGCGAACCCGCCCTCGGCGGTGCGCAGGTCGCGCAGCAGGAAGCCCCCCGTCAGCTCCGCCGCGTGACGGGCGAGCCCGGAGCCCCCCGGCCGGTCGGGAGCCAGCCGCGCCTCGTGGGCGTAGCTGCGCAGCAGCAGGGCGTTGTCGTAGAGCATCTTCTCGAAGTGCGGCACCACCCAGCGGGCGTCGACCGAGTAGCGGGCGAAGCCGCCCGCGAGCTGGTCGAACAGCCCCCCACGGGCCATCCGCTCGTGGGTCGCGGTCGCCATCCGCCACGCCGGCTCGCTGCCCGTGCGCTCGTGGTGGCGCAGCAGGAACTCGAGCACCGCGGACGGCGGGAACTTCGGCGCGCCGCCGAACCCCGCGGCGACCCGGTCGAACTCGCTCTCGAGCCCGTCGACCGCGCCGGCGAGCGTGGCCTCGTCCACCGCCGCGGCGGGCAGCGAGCGCGCGACCCCCGACAGCCGGTCGGCGATCCGCGACGCGGCGTCGCGCACCGTGTCGCCGTCGGTCTCCCACGCCTTCGCGACCGCCGTGAGCAGCTGTGGGAACGACGGCATCCCGCTCTGCGGCTGCGCCGGGTAGTAGGTCCCGCAGTGGAACGGCTGGCCGTCCGGGGTGAGGAAGCACGTCATCGGCCAGCCGCCCTGGCCGGTCATCGCCTGGGTGGCCTCCATGTAGACCGCGTCGACGTCCGGGCGTTCCTCGCGGTCGACCTTGATCGCCACGAAGTGCTCGTTGACGAAGGCCGCGATCTGCGGGTCGGAGAACGACTCGTGGGCCATGACGTGGCACCAGTGGCACGCGGAGTAGCCGACGGAGAGCAGCACCGGGACGTCGCGCCCGCGGGCCTCGTCGAACGCCGCGCTCTCCCAGGGCCGCCAGTCGATCGGGTTGTCCGCGTGCTGGCGCAGGTACGGACTGGTCGAGCCCGCGAGCCGGTTGGCCATGCGCTGATGGTCGCACGGAGTCACCGCCCGGTCGTCCGGCCGGCGGGCGACCCGGCCGCGGCGCCGGTCAGCCGTCCGGGGCGGACCGTTCCCGCGTCGGACCGGCCTCGTCGGACGCCGCTGCCGTGCCCGGGGCGTCCGGCGTGCCCGACGCCGGCGGCTCCTCGGGCGGGTCGAACGACTCCGGGACGTTGCGCAGCCGCTTGGACATCGAACGGATGAGCACCACCGTCGCCACGGCGAGCAGCAGGATGACCACGAGCGCGATCGGCGAGGTCTTGCCGAACTCCTCACCGCGGTCCGACCCCGGCGCGGGCGGCTGCGCCTGGGTGACGACGACGGCGAGCGTGGCCACCGGCGAGGCGAGGGCGGCGGGGATCACGAGGTGAGCACCCGCTCGCGGACGCCGGCGAACAGGTCGCCGTCCTCGACCGACTCGGTCTCCTCCGGGTCGCCCACCAGGGAGCGCGCGAGCTCGTACTCCTCGGTCGGCCACACCCGCTGCTGCATCTCGATCGGCATCGAGAACCACCGGCCGTTGGGGTCGATCTGCGTGGCGTGGGCGAGCAGCGCCTGGTCACGCACCGGGAAGTACTCCGCGCAGCGCACCCGCGTCGTCACGCGCGTGCCCGGGTCGGTCCGGGTGCCGTCCCAGCGCTCGAGCCACTCAGCCCACGGGGACTCCAGGCCCGCCGCGAGCAGCGCCTCGTGGAAGGCGACGATCCGCGCCTTCGTGAAGCCGTGCGAGTAGTAGAGCTTCAGCGGCTGCCACGGCTCGCCCGCGTCGGGGAAGCGGTCCGGGTCCCCGCACGCCTCCCACGCGGCCATCGACACCTCGTGGCAGCGGATGTGGTCGGGGTGCGGGTAGCCGCCGTTCTCGTCGTAGGTCACGACGACGTGCGGCCGGAACTCCCGCATGACCCGCACCAGCGCCTCGGTGGGCACCTCGAGCGGCTCGAGCGCGAAGCAGCCCTCCGGCAGCGGGGGCTTCGGGTCGCCCTCGGGCAGCCCGGAGTCGACGAACCCGAGCCAGCGGTGCGCCACGCCCAGGATCTCGGCGGCGCGGGCCATCTCGGCCCGGCGCACGCCCATCATGTCCGCGAGCACCTCGGGGCGGTCCATCGCGGGGTTGAGGATGCTGCCCGCCTCGCCCCCGGTGCACGTGACCACCATGACCTCGGCGCCCTCGGCGACGTAGCGCGCACAGGTCGCCGCGCCCTTGCTCGACTCGTCGTCGGGGTGCGCGTGCACCGTCATGAGCCGTAGGCCTCGGAGGCAGACGGTTCAGGCGGTGACATGATGGCTCACCGTAGAACGAGGGAGATGAGGGAGTGACGGTGGAGC
>NZ_JBVPVA010000956.1:0-15143 GCF_055612215.1 Actinomycetospora sp.
GCCCGCGCGGCGACCCCGGCCGACCCGAGCAGCCCGGCACCGAGCGCGGCCAGCGCCACGCCCGCGCCCGAGCGCTCGATGCCCAGCGCGTGGTCCAGCGACAGGTCGCCGGGCCCCGCGGCCGCGAGCGCGAAGACCGCGGCGGTGAGGACGGCGTTGTACTCCCAGCCGCCCTTGGTCACCCACGGCCCGTTGGGGGCGTGCACGTGGTAGACCGCCGAGCCCATCGCGCCCGAGATCATCGTCGCCGCCACCCGGGTGGCGAGGCCCGCGGCGAGCAGCGCGCCGCCGCCGGCCTCGGAGACGCCGGCCGCCACGGCGTTGTCCCGGCCCGGCTTGAGGCCCATCCCCTCGAAGCCCGCCGCCGTGCCCTCGATGCCGCCGCCACCGAACCAGCCGGCGAGCTTCTGCATGCCGTGGCCGAAGAACAGCAGCCCGACCACCAGCCGCAGCACCGCCATACCGATTTTCACGAGAGCTCCCGTCACAGCCCGGACAGTTGTCCCATCAAGCTAGACCCGGGGATGGCAGCGCCCGCACGGGGTAGTCGGACGAGGGTCACACGGCCCGCGGCGCCCGATAGGTGCACACTACAATCGATCTGCTCGTTGCCCTGACTAACGAATCGGACCGCCCATGACGACGACGGCACCCGTCGCACCCGTCTCGCGCACCCACCCCGATCACCCGGGGTACAAGTGGCTCGCGCTGTCGAACACCACGCTCGGCGTGCTCATGGCGGTGATGAACTCCTCCATCGTCCTGATCTCGCTCCCCGCGATCTTCCGGGGCATCGGCATCAACCCGCTGCAGCCGGGCAACATCAGCTTCCTGCTGTGGATGATCATGGGCTACATGCTGGTCACCGCGGTGCTGGTGGTCACGCTGGGCCGGCTCGGCGACATGTACGGCCGGGCCAGGATCTACAACGCGGGCTTCGCGGTGTTCACGATCGCCTCGATCGCGCTGGCCCTCGACCCGTTCTCCGGGAGCGGCGGCGCGCTCTGGCTGATCCTCATCCGCGTCGTGCAGGGCATCGGCGGCGCCATGCTGATGGCGAACGCGACGGCGATCCTCACCGACGCGTTCCCCGCCGAGCGCCGCGGGTTCGCGATCGGGACCAACTCGGTCGCCGCGATCGGCGGCTCGTTCATCGGCCTGCTCGTGGGCGGCGTGCTCTCCGAGGTCGACTGGCGGCTGGTGTTCTGGGTCAGCGTGCCCTTCGGCGTGCTCGGCACGGTGTGGGCCTACAAGACGCTGCGCGACCCCGCCGGTCGTCGGTCGCACACGATCGACTGGTGGGGCAACCTGACCTTCGGGGTCGGCCTGATCCTGCTGCTCGTCGGGGTCATCTACGCCATCCAGCCCTACGGCACCCACGCCGAGGGCTGGACCAGCCCGTTCGTCCTCACCTGCCTGATCGCCGGCGTCGTCGTCCTCGCGATCTTCTGCTTCGTGGAGACGCGGGTCGAGCAGCCAATGTTCAACCTGCACCTGTTCCGGATCCGGGCGTTCACCTCGGGCCTGGTCGCGACGCTGATGAGCGCGCTCTCCCGCGGCGGCCTGCAGTTCATGCTGATCATCTGGCTGCAGGGCATCTGGCTGCCGCTGCACGGCTACGAGTACGAGCAGACGCCGCTGTGGTCGGCGATCTACATGCTGCCGCTGACCGTCGGCTTCCTGGTGTCCGCGCCGATCTCCGGGATGCTCTCCGACCGGTTCGGCGCGCGGTTGTTCGCGACCGGCGGCCTCGTCATCGTCGCCATCACCTTCGGCGCGCTGCTCGTGCTGCCGACCGACTTCAACTACTGGGTCTTCGCCGTGATCCTGCTGGTCAACGGCATCGGCTCGGGCCTGTTCATCTCGCCCAACATGACCGGGATCATGAACTCGCTGCCCGCCGACCAGCGGGGCGCCGGCAGCGGCATGATGTCGACGCTGCAGAACTCGGGCATGGCCCTCTCCATCGGCATCTTCTTCTCGATGCTCATCGCGGGGCTCGCCTCCTCGATGCCGACGGCGCTGTTCAGCGGCCTGACCGCGCAGCACGTGCCCGCCGACGTCGCGGGACAGGTCGCGAACCTGCCCCCGGTCGGGACGCTGTTCGCGGCCTTCCTCGGTTACAACCCGATGCAGGAGGTCCTCGGCCCGCAGGTGCTCGCCGCCCTGCCGCCCGGGAACGCCGCGACGCTCGTCGGCAAGCAGTTCTTCCCGAACCTCGTCACCGGCGCGTTCCACGACGGCCTCGTCGTGGTGTTCGCCGTCGCGATCGTCGTGTCGCTGATCGGGGCGGTCGCCTCGCTCCTGCGCGGCGGCAAGTACGTCCACCAGGACACGCCGGCCGACGAGCGCGTCGAGCCCGCCGAGGGTGACCCCGCCGATTCGGCCCTCCCGGCGCCGACCGTCGACCACGTCGACCACGCCCGCCACGTCGAGGAGCACTCGGCGCCGGCTCCGTCCCGACCCGCCGTGGCGGCCGGGACCAACGGGAACGGGAACGGGAACGGGCACGGCAACGGGCATCCCCGGCCGTCGCCGACGCCCGCCCCGAACGGCGGCGGCTCCCTCGTCACCGGACACGTCACGACCCCCGACGGCCGCCCGGTCGGCGCGACCCTCACGGCGGCGGACTCGGGTGGGCGGCAGCTCGGCCGCGCCCGCACCGACGCCGAGGGCGCCTTCACCCTGCACGCCCGGCCCGGGTCCGCGCTGCTCATCTGCTCGGCCCCCGGTCACCGGCCGCGAGCGGAGACGGTGACGATCGGTGCGGGGGGCGTGCGCCACGACGTCGTGCTGGAGCCGTCGGACCGGCCGGCCCGCACGCCGGTCGCCGGGAGCTGACGACGGTTCCATCGCAGTGAGCGTGATCATCGGCCCTGGGTGGTCGTCCCACCGGACCTCCCACCGCCACCCAGGACCGTTGATCATGCGTCGAGGTGCCGCTCCGCGCCCGTGAGCACGTCTCGGCTCGTCGAGTGGACCCTCGGGGCTGCCGGAGCAGCCGTGGGTGTCCACTCGGCGCGAGCGCTCGGCGCAGGTGCCGCGGAGGTCACCAGCGGGGACCGCGGAGCCCACCTAGCCTGCACGACCATGAGCGAACTGGTGCACCTCGACGTCGAGGCCGGCCGCGCGACCATCACCCTCGACTCGCCGGCCAACCGCAACGCGCTGTCCGCCCAGCTGCGCCGGGAGCTGCGCGAGCACCTCGACGCCGCGCTCGCCGACGACGCCGTCCGGGTCGTCGTCCTCACCCACGCCGGGCCGGTGTTCTGCTCGGGGATGGACCTGCGCGAGTCCCGCGGGGCGGGCGCCGGGGACCAGGGCGTCCACGAGTTCCCCGGCATCCTCCAGACGCTGTGGCACTCCCCCAAGCCGGTCATCGCCCGGCTGGCCGGGCCGGCCCGCGCGGGCGGGGTCGGCCTCGTGGCCGCCTGCGACATCGCGATCGGCGCCCGCGCCGGTGGGGACGGGAAGGGCGCCACGTTCGCGTTCAGCGAGGTGCGGATCGGCGTCGTCCCCGCCGTCATCTCCGTGCCCGTGGTGCCGCGCCTGCTCCCCCGCGCCGCCGAGGAGCTCATGCTCACCGGCGAGACCTTCGACGCCGACCGCGCGGCCGCGATCGGCCTGCTCAACAAGGCCGTCGACCCGGCCGCTCTCGACACCGAGGTCACCCGCTACACCGACATGCTCGCCCGGGGCGGACCGCAGGCCCTGGCCGCGACGAAGGCGATGCTGCGGCGCACCCCGGCCCAGGACATGGCCGCCGACTTCGACGCGATGCTGCGCCTCTCCGCCGAGTTCTTCGCCTCCGAGGAGGGCCAGGAGGGGATGACGGCGTTCGCCGAGAAGCGCTCCCCGAGCTGGGTGCCGGAGTCCTGACGACCCCCTGGTCAACTTTCTCGGCCCGGCCCCTCAAGCCTGATCGGGCGTCCGCCGATGGAGTGGTTGTGTTCCCGCTCATGGACCGTCAGTCGTTCGCCCGGCCGGACGCCCCGACACTCTCGGGGCACGGCGTCACCCGAGGGAGCGTCGCCGCAGGGTCGGCGACGGTGGTCCCGCCGGCCGTCCCGGCCGCGCGCTCCCCGCACACGGAACCGCCGGCCGCCGGCGTGCTCTTCACCCCCGCCAACGGGCTCAACGTCGTCGGCGAGCACCTCTCGGTGCTGCTGGTCGACGCGGAGCCCACGCGGCGCGAGGTCGTCGCGCACTCGCTGGTGACCGCGGGAGCCGGGCAGGTCCTCGAGGTCGGCTCGTCGGACGAGGCCCGGGCGCGGGTACGCACCGGTCCGCCCTGCGAGCTCGCCGTCGTCGACCTCACCCTGCCCGACGGCGGCGCCCTCGCCCTCGTCGGCGACCTGCGCGCCCAGGGCTGGCGCACCGTCGTCCTCGGGGGTCCCGACGATCCCGCGGCCGCCCGGGCGGCCTTCGACGCGGGCGCGCTCGCCTACCTGCTGACGTCGTCCTCGGCGCCGCTGGGTGGTCTGCCCCGGCGGTTCCTCGAGCCCGAGCCGGCCGTGGCGCCGCGCGTGGCCGGGGCGTCGCGGGTGGCGGGCGTCGACGACACCCCCTGCGAGCTCTCCCCCCGCGAGGTGCAGGTGCTCCAGTCGGTGGCCGACGGGCACTCCAACCACGAGATCGGCGAGGCACTCGGGCTCTCCGCCCTCACCGTGAAGAGCCACCTCTCGCGCATCGGACGCAAGCTCGGCACCGGGGACCGCGCGCGCATGGTGGTGCTGGCGATGCGCGGCGGCGTCGTGCGCTGACCCCTCAGCGCACGTTGAGGACGATCACCAGCACGATGAGCACGACGAGGGTGCCGGTCACCCACAGCCGGGCGTAGCGACGGTCCACCCGGCTCAGTCCCCGGCGACGCGGCGGCGCTCGAGCGCCGCGAGCCGCCACGCGACGGTGCGCTCCACCACGGAGTCCACGATCGCGGCGATCCCCCAGCACAGCGGGCCGAGGACGCCGACGACGAGGATCACCTGGAGCGTGAAGTCGAGCTGGGTGAGCCAGAGCTCGACGCCGTCCCACCAGGTCGCGACCGCGTGCAGCACGCCGGTCACGGTACGCGCGGGCAGGTCACGTGACGGTGGCGGGCGGAGGTTGACCGGCCCGACCCGGCGGAGCAGCGTGGGGTGCCGTGCCTGTCGAGTTCCTCGGGATCGCCGCGACCAACGACGGGTCGGAGACCCACCCCCGCTCCGGGGGCGCCTTCGACGCCGACTACACCCTGCGCCTCGCCGCCGCCCACGCCGAGCACGGCTGGGACCGCGTCCTGACCGCCTACTCGTCGGGCAGCCCGGACCCGGCGCAGGCCGCCGCCTACATCGCCGACCACGTCGAGGGCCTGCAGCTGCTCGTCGCGCACCGCCCGAACCTGTCGATCCCGACGTTCGCGGCGAAGACGTTCGCGACGCTGGACCAGATGTCGGGCGGGCGGGTCACCGTCCACGTCATCACCGGCGGCAACGACCACGAGCAGCGCCGCGAGGGCGACACCCTCTCCAAGGACGAGCGCTACGGGCGCACCCGCGAGTACATGCAGATCCTGAAGCAGGCCTGGACGCGCGACGAGCCGTGGGACTTCGCCGGCGAGCACTACGCCTTCGCCGACTTCCGGGCCGACGTGAAGCCGCTCCAGCAGCCGCGGATCGGGCTGTCGTTCGGCGGGTCGTCGCAGGCCGCCTACGCCACCGGCGGTGCCGAGGCCGACGTCTACGCGCTCTGGGGCGAGCCGCTCGCGGACACGGCCGGCCAGATCGCGACGGTGCACGCCGCGGCCCGGGCGGCCGGGCGGACGACGATGCCGCGGATCCAGGTCGCGTTCCGCCCCATCCTGGGCGCTACCGAGGAGGCCGCCTGGGAGAAGGCGTACGCCACCGTCGCGCGGATCGAGGAGCGCACCGAGGGCGGGACGAAGCCGCTGACCAACCGCCACCGGCTCACCGACCCGGAGAACGCCGGGTCGCAGCGCCTGCTCGCCGTCGCCGAGCGCGGCGAGCGGTTCGACCGGGCGCTGTGGACGGTGACCGCGAAGGCGACCGGGGGCGGAGGCAACTCGACGGCCCTCGTCGGGACCCCGGAGACCGTCGCGGCTGCGCTGCTCGACTACTGGGACCTCGGCGTCGACATCCTCTCCGCCCGCGGGTACGACCTGCTCGCCGACGCCGCCGAGTTCGGCCGGGAGGTCATCCCGCTGGTGCGCGAGGAGGTCGCGAAGCGGGAGGCCGAGGGCCGCCCCCGCGGGCTCGACGCGCGCGCCGCCTGACGCCGCACCCGTCGCGGTGGCTCGTCGGTCCCGTTAGGTTCGGGCGCATGTTCGCCGTCTACGCGTCCGAGCCCAACGCCGACGACCCCCTCGCCTCCCTGGTGGTGGGCGAGCGGCCCGACCCCGAGGTCCCCGACGGGTGGGTGAGGGTCAAGGTCGAGGCCGCCAGCCTGAACATGCACGACCTGTGGACCCTGCGCGGCGTCGGGATCAAGGAGGACCAGTTCCCGATGATCCTGGGGTGCGACGGGGCGGGCACCCTCGACGACGGCACCCCCGTGGTCCTGCACTCGCTGATGGGCGACCCGGACTGGAAGGACGACGAGACCCTCGACCCGAAGCGCAAGATGCTCACCGAGTGGGCGCAGGGCAGCTTCGCCGACTACGTCGTCGTCCCGAAGCGCAACGCCCTGGTCCGCCCGGAGGGCATGACCGCCACCGCCGGCGCCGTCATGGGCACCGCGTGGCTGACGGCCTACCGAATGCTGTTCACCAAGTCCGGCCTGCGCGGCGGGCAGACGATGCTCGTGCAGGGCGCCTCCGGCGGGGTCTCGACGGCGCTCATCGCGCTCGGGCGCGCCGCGGGCATGCAGGTGTGGGTCACCGGACGCACCGACGAGAAGCGCGAGCTGGCGCTGCGTCTGGGTGCGCACCAGGTGTTCGAGTCCAACGGCAAGCTGCCGGGCAAGGTCCAGGCGGTCTTCGAGACCGTCGGCGAGGCCACCTGGAAGCACTCGGTGCGCTCGCTGCAGCCCGGCGGCACCATCGTCTGCTCGGGCGCCACCTCGGGCAACCAGCCCCCGGCCGAGCTCGCGCAGATGTTCTTCCTGCAGAAGAACCTGGTCGGCTCGACGATGGGCACGCTCGGCGAGCTGCGCGACCTGCTCGACTTCGTCGCCACCACCGGCATCAGCCCCGAGATCGGCCAGGAGCTGCCGATGACCGAGGCGACCAAGGGGTTCCAGTCCATGCTCGACGGCGAGACGGCGGGGAAGATCGTCTTCACCCGCTGACGCTCGTGTGTGCGAGCCGGGAGGCCACGATGCGGGTCCTGCTGACGGGCGGCACGAGCGGCCTCGGCCTCGCCATGGCCCGCGCCCTGGTCGAGGACGGGGCGCACGTCGTGCTGACCGGCCGGAACGGCGACCGGGCGGCCGCCGCCGCCGCGGGCCTCACCGGGCCGGGCCGGGCGCACGGCCTCGGCGTCGACACCCGCGACGAGGCCGAAGTCGCGGCGGGCACCGACCGCGCGGTCGAGCTGCTCGGCGGGCTCGACCTCCTCGTGCTCAACGCGGGGATCGGGATGCGCACCGTCAACCCGCGGTTCCTCGAGGAGCCGCAGCCGTTCTGGGAGGTCACCCCGGAGGCGTTCCGGGCCGTGGTCGACACCAACCTGACCGGCTACTTCCTCACCGCCCGGGCCGCGCTCCCCGCGCTGCGCGACGGCGGCGGGCGCCTGGTCGTGGTCTCGATGAACCACATGACGATGGTCCGGCGCGGGTTCGTGCCCTACGGCCCGTCCCGGGCCGGCGCCGAGTCCCTGGCGCGCATCATGGCCGCCGATCTCCAGGGCAGCGGCGTCACGGTGAACATCCTGCTGCCCGGCGGCGCGACCCGGACCGGGATGGTCCCCGAGGGCGCGGACGGCGAGGGACTCCTCGACCCGGACGTCATGGTCCCCCCGCTGCGGTGGCTCTGCTCCGACGCCGCGGCGGGGGTGCACGACGAGCGTCTCGTCGCGACGGAGTTCGACGACTGGCTGGCGGCGCGGCAAACCCCGAATGTTTGATCTTGCCCCTGCCGGGGCATGCCGATGGTCCGAGGGTTGAGCGAACAGTCCCGGTTCCGGCACTGGTGTCCGCGTCCCCTCTCTCCTTGATCTCCACGTCCGACGCGGACCTGCCGTGCCCTGCAATCCGCACGCGACCGCGACGTGGTTCATCCGGCAAGCCACCGCGGGCCATCCCTGCGTCGTCTCGACGACGGCGCGCCTCGGAGGTCTGCATGAGCGAGCGCACGAGCGCCTACGACCAGTACGCCCCCCTCCTCGAGGAGCTGGCGGCCTGTTCGCCCCACGATCCGCGACGCGACGAGCTGGTGTCCCGGCTCGTGGACGCCTACCGACCCGTCGCCCACAACATCGCCCGACGCTTCTCGCGCCGCGGCGAGTCGGTCGACGACCTCGAGCAGGTCGCCGCCATCGGCCTGCTGCACGCCCTGCGCCGCTACGACCCGACGCAGGGCCGCGACTTCCTGTCCTATGCGGTGCCCACGATGATGGGCGAGGTGCGGCGGCACTTCCGCGATGCGGCCTGGACGGTGCGCACGCCGCGCGGCGTCAAGGACCGCTACCTGCAGGTCGGCACCGCGTCGACGACGCTGAGCCAGCACCTGGGCCGGGCGCCGACGGCGACCGAGCTCTCCGAGCACCTGGGCATCGACCGCGAGGAGGTCATCGAGGCCATCGCGGCGCACCACTCCTACCGCCCGGACTCGCTGGACTCCACGCTCACCGAGAGCACCGAGACGACGATGGCCGACGTGCTCGGGGCCGACGACCCCGACCTGGACCACGTCGAGAGCCGCGCCCTCGTGCGCGACCTCGTCGGCAGCCTGCCCGAGCGGGAGCGGCGCATCCTCGTGCTGCGGTTCGTCCACGAGCAGACGCAGTCGGAGATCGCCGCCCAGCTCTCGATCTCCCAGATGCACGTGTCCCGGCTGCTCAGCCAGACCCTCGAGCGGCTGCGCGAGCGGGCCCGCGTGCGTGACGCGACGAGCGCCGCTCAGCGTCCGGTGGCGGTGGCCAGGAGCGCCTGAGCGCACGCGTCGTTGGCGCGGAAGCTCAGGCTGTTGGTGCGGGGCCGGGTGAACGCACCCGGCAGCCGCACCGTGGTGTGGGGTCCGACGGCGAACAGCCGCGGGTGCGGGTCGTCGTCGGGCCCCGTCAGCACGCGGAAGTCCGAGGCGCGCACCGGGACCAGTCCGGTCGAGTGCACGACGACGGGTGCCTCGCGCCCGTCGATGCGCTCGGCCACCGCGTCGAGCGCGCACGGCGTGGCGCGCTCCTCGAACCGCAGCGTCTCCTCGTCGAGGACCCCGTGGCGGGTGAGCGACGCGAGCATCGGGTCCAGGGTGCGCCGCACGCTCGGCGACGCGAGGCGGGCGTCCACGAACGTCGGCGCCCGCACCTCGCCCTCGAGCGACGCGCCGGTCGCCACGAACTCGGCCGGCCGGCCGTCGTCGCCCTCGTCGATCTCGACCCGCAGCCCCGCACCGAGGAAGGTGACGTAGCCGGCGCGGGAGAGCGCGAGCAGCTGGCGCAGGCGCGGCCCGGGCGGCCCGCTGGCCATCGACGAGAACAGGTTCTGCCACCAGGACAGGTCGAAGGCCCGGGAGCGCTGCGTCAGGCCGCCCCGGCTGGAGAGCTCCCCCGAGGTCATGTACGCCGAGAGCAGCGCGGTGAACGCGCCCAGCTCGGCGGTGTGGGCGGGGTCGACGTGGCGGGCGAGGTCGTCTGCCACGTACTCGCGCAGGTGCTTCTGCAGCGTGTCGAGGTCGGCCTCGATGCCGTCGAGCGGCCGGTCGAGCCGCT
Organism: Actinomycetospora sp.; assembly: GCF_055612215.1. Taxonomy (NCBI): domain Bacteria; kingdom Bacillati; phylum Actinomycetota; class Actinomycetes; order Pseudonocardiales; family Pseudonocardiaceae; genus Actinomycetospora; species Actinomycetospora sp. The sequence continues at coordinate 9,864 of NZ_JBVPVA010000956.1, forward strand.
CGAAGTCGAGCCGGTCGGACTCCGCGGGCACCGCCTCGGCGACGAGCGCCTCCCGCGCGTCGGAGTACCAGTCCAGCGCGGCGTAGCGCTCCGCGAAGTCCTCCCACGTCGTCGTGACGCGGCCGGGGTGGCCGTGGTGGAGCTCGTGGTACCAGCCCCAGCCGACCTCCTTCGCGATCAGCGGCCACACGTGCTCGCGCAGGCTGACCTCGCCGCGCGCGAGGAGTTCCTGCACCTGCTCGGGGCCGAAGAACCGCGGCAGCGGCGGCCGCGGTCCGCGCAGCGTGTACTCGGTCTTCGCGTGGTAGGGCACGCCGCGGCCGGAGCCGACGTGCAGGAACACCTCGCGGCCCGACGGGACGTAGTCGAGCCGGCCGCGCCCGGACCCGTCGTCGTCACCGGTCGGGTCCTCGACGAAGCGCCCGCCGCGGCCCTCGTAGAGCAGCACCATGAGGTCGACGAACGCCAGGCCCATCCCGCGGGCGATGACGGTGCGGCCCGGCTCGATGGCGTCGAGGTCGGAGTCGGTCGTCTGCTCGGGCGGGAAGTACTGCAGGCCGAGGTCCCGCGACCGCTCGACGATGTCGGCCTCGTCGTCGGAGGGCGTCGCGTCGAGGTGGCCGGAGGCGAGCACGACGACGTCGGCGTCGACCTCCGTGCTGGTCCCGTCCGACTCCTCGATGCACACGCGGCGCACGTCGCCGTCGACGATCCCGGTGGCGCGGCCGTCGTGCACGTGGACCCGCAGGCCCTCGGGGAGCGAGTCGAGCACGCGGCGCAGCACGAAGTCGAGGTAGTGGCTCTGCAGCTGGCGGGTGGGGAACGTGTTCGGGCGCAGCGCGCGGACCTCGTCGCCGACGCGGCCCTCGGGGACCGTCTCGCCGCGCAGGTCGCCGTCGCGCAGCTGCTCGGCCCACTCGATGAGGCTGGGACCGGGGACGATCGGGCCCTCGCAGGTGACGGTGTCGTCGGTGTACATGGTCACGTCGGCGGCCATGGAGTTCATCCACAGCAGCTCGGACTGCGCGGTGCGCCAGATGCGTCCCGCGCCGGGCGGGTACGGATCCACGAGGTGCACGTCGAGGGGGTGTTCGGCGTCGACGCCGTGGCGTGGCGCCGAGGCGGCCAGCCGTTCGAGGACCCCGGTCCCCCGCGGGCCCGCGCCGACGATCACCACCGAGCGCGCCATGTGCCGCCCTTCCTCGTCCGTCCCCTCGACGGTAAGCGCGATCCCACGCCCCCGGCCACTCGGTGTGACGCGCGGCGGCCGCCGCACATTCCCCGGTGGGGCGCAGGACACCCGGCCCCGGAGTGAGCGAAGGGCCCCCTCGCTCGATCTACTCGAGCGAGGGGGCCCTCCGGTCAGAACAACGGGGCGGGGGTGCTCAGCGCGGGCTGCGCTCCCGGCGACCGCCCGTCGACCCACCGGCCTCCGACGCGCGGCGCAGCCCCATCGGCCGGCCGGCGACGCGGGCCCGCTGGAGCCGCTTCACGACGGCCCCGGGGACGTCCGCGGGGAGCTCGACCAGGGTGTGGTCGGTGCGGATGTCGATGTGACCGATGTGCGCCGAGTCCAGGCCGGCCTCGTTCGCGATGGCTCCGACGATCGCGCCCGGCTTCACCCGCTGGTTGTGGCCGACCTCGATGCGGTAGGTGTCGGTACCCGAGCCGACCGTCCACGACGGGGCGGCCGGCTTGCGGCCCCCGCCCTGGCCACGGCCGGGCTTGTCGTCGCGGCCGCGGTCGTCGCGACCCCGCTTCTCGCCCCGGGGCGGCGGGGCCGGCAGGTCCTCGACCAGCAACGGCTTGCCGCCCTGGACCATCTTCGCGAGGGCCGCGGCGAGCGCCGTCGGGTCGACGTCGTGCTCGGCGACGTAGTCGTCGACGATCGTGCGGAAGACGGCCAGCGGGTCGCCGCCGTCCTCGGTGCCCTCGAGGGCCGCGGTGATGCGCTCGGCGAACCGGGCGCGACGGCGGGCGTTGACCTCGTCGGTGCCGGGCACCGACATCTCCTCGACCTTCTGGCGCGTGGTGTTCTCGATCGCGCGCAGCAGCCGGAGCTGGCCGCGGGTGACGAACGAGATCGCGTCGCCGGAGCGGCCCGCGCGGCCCGTGCGCCCGATGCGGTGCACGTAGGACTCGGGGTCGGTCGGCAGGTCGTGGTTCACCACGAGGGTGATGCGCTCGACGTCGAGCCCGCGGGCGGCGACGTCGGTGGCGACCAGCACGTCGAGCTTGCCCGAGCGCAGGTCGGCGATCGTCTTCTCGCGCTGGATCTGCGAGAGGTCCCCGGAGATGGCGACCGAGGCGAACCCGCGGCGGTTGAGGGCCTCGGAGACGTCGGTGGTGTTCTGCCGGGTGCGGACGAACACCAGCGCCGCGTCGAAGTCCTCGACCTGAAGGATGCGGGCCAGGGCGTCGGCCTTGAGCCGGTCGGGCAGCACGACGTAGCGCTGGCGCGTGTTGGCCACCGTCGTCGTCTTGCCCTTGATGGAGACCTCTTCGGGCGCGTTCATGTGCTTGCGGCTGACCTGGCGGATGGCCGCCGGCATCGTCGCGGAGAACAGCGCCACCTGACGGTCGGCCGGGAGCAGGCCGAAGATGTGCTCGACCTCGTCGAGGAAGCCCATCTGCAGCATCTCGTCGGCCTCGTCGAGCACGAAGTACCCGACGTCGGTCAGGTCGAGCGTGCCCTTCTCGAGGTGGTCGGCCACGCGGCCGGGCGTCCCGACGACGATCTGGGCGCCGCGGCGCAGGCCCGACAGCTGCGGGCCGTAGGGCGCGCCGCCGTAGAGCTGCACGGTGTGGATGTGCGGCAAGCCCGCGGCGAACGACTCGATGGCCTCGGCCACCTGGATCGCGAGCTCGCGGGTGGGGGTGAGGATCAGCGCCTGCGGAGCGCGGACGTTGGGGTCGATCCGAGAGAGCAGCGGTAGCGCGAACGCGGCCGTCTTCCCGGTGCCGGTCTGGGCCAGGCCGAGGACGTCGCGGCCGTCGAGCAGCAGCGGGATGGTCTCGGTCTGGATCGGGGTGGGCGTGTGGAAGCCCTGGTCGACCAGGGTGCCGAGCACGCGGTCGTCGAGACCCAGCGTGGCGAAGCCGTTGGGGGCCTCGTCGGGGGCGGTCTCGTCGGCGTCGACGGTCTCGTCGTTCTGGTCAGCGCCGTCGACACCGTCGGTCAGGAACGGGTCGAGCGGGAGATCGGAGTCGGGCAGGACAGCAGCGTCGGTCAACAGAACTCTTTCGGGATGGGGTACGGCGGACGGTTGGAGCTGTCCGCGGACCTTCTCGAAACGGGTCCCACCCAGGCCGACAGCTCGGCACCTGCTCGTCCAGTCTACGCGAGCCGGGCACGACGATCACCGCCACCCGCAGCGGAGCGTGACGTGAGCCTGGTCGCCCCGGGCTACTTCTTGCCCGACTTGGCCTTGTCCACGGCGTTCTGGTCGGTCGAGAGCGCGGCGACGAAGGCCTCCTGCGGGACGTCGACCCGGCCGATCGTCTTCATCCGCTTCTTGCCCTCCTTCTGCTTCTCCAGCAGCTTGCGCTTGCGGGTGATGTCCCCGCCGTAGCACTTGGAGAGCACGTCCTTGCGGATCGCGCGGATGGTCTCGCGGGCGATGATCCGCGAGCCGATCGCGGCCTGGATCGGGACCTCGTACTGCTGGCGCGGGATGAGCTCGCGCAGCTTGGAGGCCATCGAGTTGCCGTAGGCGTAGGCCGCGTCCTTGTGGACGATCGCGGAGAACGCGTCGACCGGCTCGCCCTGCAGCAGGATGTCGACCTTGACGAGGTCGGCGGCCTGCTCGCCGGCGGGCTCGTAGTTGAGCGACGCGTACCCGCGGGTGCGCGACTTCAGGACGTCGAAGAAGTCGAAGATGATCTCGGCGAGCGGCATCGTGTACCGCAGCTCGACGCGGCTGTCGGACAGGTAGTCCATGCCCTGCAGCTGCCCGCGCCGCGACTGGCAGAGCTCCATGATCGCCCCGACGAACTCGCTCGGGGCGAGCACGCTGACCTTCGTGATCGGCTCGTAGATGGCCGCGACCTTGCCGTCGGGCCAGTCGGCCGGGTTGGTCACCTCGGCCTCGCTGCCGTCGTCGAGCTCGAGGCGGTACACGGTGTTCGGTGCCGTGGAGATCAGGTCGAGGCCGTACTCGCGCTCGAGGCGGTCGCGGGTGATCTCCAGGTGCAGCAGCCCGAGGAAGCCGCAGCGGAAGCCGAAGCCCAGCGCCGCCGACGTCTCGGGCTCGTAGGAGAGCGCCGCGTCGTTGAGCCGCAGCCGGTCCAGCGCGTCGCGCAGCAGCGGGTAGTCGCTGCCGTCGATGGGATAGAGCCCGGAGAACACCATCGGCTGCGGGTCGCGGTAGCCGCCGAGCGGCTCCGTCGCGCCCTTGCGCTCCCAGGTCACGGTGTCCCCGACGCGGGACTGGCGGACGTCCTTCACGCCGGTCATGAGGTAGCCGACCTCGCCGACGCCGAGCCCCTGGCAGGGCTTCTGGTCCGGCGAGATGATCCCGACCTCGAGCAGCTCGTGGACGGCGTTGGTGCTCATCATCCGGATGCGCTCGCGCGGGGTGATCTTCCCGTCGACGACGCGGATGTAGGTGACGACGCCGCGGTAGGTGTCGTAGACCGAGTCGAAGATCATCGCCCGGGCGGGGGCGTCGGCGTCGCCGACCGGGGCCGGGACGCGGCGGACCACCGAGTCGAGCACCGCGCCGACCCCGTCGCCGGTCTTCGCGGAGATGCGCAGCACGTCGTCGGGCTCGCAGCCGATGAGGTGCGCGATCTCGCGGGCGTACTTCTCGGGCTCGGCGGCCGGCAGGTCGATCTTGTTGAGGACCGGGATGATCTCCAGGTCGTTCTCGAGCGCCAGGTAGAGGTTGGCCAGGGTCTGCGCCTCGATGCCCTGGGCGGCGTCGACCAGCAGGATCGCGCCCTCGCACGCGGCCAGCGACCGGCTCACCTCGTAGGTGAAGTCGACGTGGCCCGGGGTGTCGATGAGGTGCAGGACGTGGTCGCGCATCTCGCCGTCGGGCCCCGCGGCGTACCAGGGCAGGCGGACGTTCTGCGCCTTGATGGTGATGCCGCGCTCGCGCTCGATGTCCATGCGATCGAGGTACTGGGCCCGGTAGGCCCGGTCCCCCAGCACGCCGGTGAGCTGCAGCATCCGGTCGGCCAGCGTCGACTTGCCGTGGTCGATGTGGGCGATGATGCAGAAGTTGCGGATCCGGTCCGGCGGCGTGAACGTCTCGTCGGCGTAGCCCACGGTGCCGG
>NZ_JBVPVA010001053.1:0-2478 GCF_055612215.1 Actinomycetospora sp.
CGTCGACCGCCTCGATCACGCCGAGGTCGTCGCGGACCGCCCAGTGCTCGGTGAGGTGACCGCCGTCGGTGGAGAAGACGTGGAGCTGCTTCCAGGCGACCCGGGCGCCGCTCGGCGCCCGGTCCCCCAGCCAGGGCATCCCGCGGCCGACGTGCCGGCCGTGCAGGGTGACCCACACCGCGATCCGCCCGTCGTCGAGCCTGCCGCAGCCGTGCAGCTCCGCGCGACGCTCGTCGAAGCTGGCTTCGATCCAGCCCCAGACCATGTCCCAGGTCTCCGGCCCGCGACGCCCACTGACGTGGTCGTGCAGATCGGGCCGCATCATCGCCTGGAACCCGGGCTCGCCGTGCGCGATCCATCCGGCGTACGCCTGCGCGACCTGCTCCGCGTCGAGCACGGGCCCACTCTGGCACGGGCCGCCGCCGCGGTCACCTGTGTGGCCGAGGAAGCACGAGGACACCGCGGAGGCGCGTCTGACCGCGCCTCCCCCACGCCCGCCCGTGTCCGTCCGGGCGGTCCGCGCCCGAAGGACCGTGCTGTCACAGGGCCTTCGGCCGTGGTGGACCGGCCACCGACCGGTGTGCACTGGCGACATGATCGAACGTGACCTCGACGTCCCCGCCGGCATCGACGCCGTACGGGCCGTGGGCACCGTGACCCCCCGGGACTACCACGACGTCGTCGCCCCCATGCTCGCCGCGGCAGTGCGGGAGCGTCGCGGGCTGCGCATCCTGTGCACCGTGGACGAGGCGTTCACGGGCATGACGCCGGCCGCGATGTGGGACGACATCCGCCTCGGGTTCAGCGCCATGCGCCACCTCACCGGGTGCGCGGTGGTCTCGGACCTGCCCTGGGTCCGGGACATGACCAGCTTCTCGGCGTTCTTCCTCCCCGGCCACGTGCGCGTGTTCGGGATGGCCGAACGCTCCGAGGCGCTGCGCTGGCTGAGCGACCTCCCCGGTGAGCTCGCCGGGGTCCGGCTGCGGGCCGACGACGGGGTGGTCGTCGTCGACATCGACCGGCCCCTGCGCCGCGAGGACATCGAGGTGATCGCCGGCGAGGTCGACGGCTGGCTCGCCGACCACCGCGAGCTCCCGGGCCTCGTGCTGCACGCCCACGGCTTCCCCGGCTGGGAGAACGTCTCCGGGCTCCTGCACCACATCCGGTTCGTCGCGGGCCACCAGGGACGCGTGCAGCGGTTGGCCCTGGTCCTCGACGGACCGGGCTTCGACGTCGCGGCGCGCCTGGCGGGGTCGCTCCTGCATCCGGACGTCCGGCACTTCCCGGTGGCGGCGAAGGACGAGGCGATCCGGTGGGCGGCCGGCCAGCCGGCCGCGGCGGGCTGAGCCCGGTCCCGGCGTCGGGGGCCCACGCCCCCGACGAGTCGTCGATCCCGCAGACGACCGGACACCGATCAGGTGGCGTGGCTCTCGTGCTCGTCCACCCCGGGCCGCTGGTCGTGCGGCTCCCGCACGATCAGCACACTGCAGCGCGAGTGCACCACGGTGCTCAGGCCCACCGAGCCGATGAGCCGGCTCGCCAGGGCACCGCGGCCCCGATGACCGACGACGAGCATCGTGGCTCCCGCGGAGAGCCGTTCGAGAACGACCGCGGCGGGCCCGGAGGCGGTGATCAGCTCCACGACGGGGGTCGAGGCACCACGGCGGGCGCGGGCGGTCAGGACCCGACGGATCTCCGTCGTCGCCAGGTCGATGGCGGCCGCACGCATGGCCTGCGCCGAGGGGACCAGCGGGTAGGGCGTGACCCACACTTCGGGGGCCGTCCAGACCATCGCCGCGGCGATGGGCAGTCCCCGCATCTGCGCCTCGTCGCACGCGGCCTCGAGGGCGGCGCGGCTGCCCACCGATGCGTCGAGGCCGACGACCACGGCCCTCGCCGTGGGCTGGTGGACGATCTGCGGCGACGGGACGGAATCGGTCGATGTACTGACGGTCTCGGTGCTCATGGGACGGCTCCTCGTGTGCGCTGTCGGCCCGTCGAGCATCGCCCGGCACCGCCTCGCCGTCGTAGGGCCGCTGGGCCCGGTGTCGACCGTCGCTCGTCCCCCCGGGGAATCCATGACCAGAACGGTCAGACCAGGAGGACCCACCGAGCTCCGGGTCCGCGCGACGTCGACCGACCGGCGCTCACGGCTCGACGGGGGCACCGACGCGGACCCCGGCGAAGTCGATGACGTCGTCCTTGGTGAGCACACCGAAGCGCACTCCCGCGAAGTCGTCGACCCAGCCGTCGTCGTCGACGGTCCCGATCGCCACGCCCGCGAAGTCGATCACCCTGCGTTCGTCGTCCATCTCCGTACTCCTCTCGTCGTCATGCGCCCTGAGCGTGACCGCGGACGACGGGACCCGCCCGGGTCGTTCGGGCCCCGATTCACGGCCGTTGGTCGGCGGCGGTCCGCCGGCCGCGCCGGCGCCCGCGCCCGACCGGTTTCGGCCGGAGCCATGACCCGCCGGAGGG
>NZ_JBVPVA010001151.1:0-3477 GCF_055612215.1 Actinomycetospora sp.
CGACGACGAACGCGTCGGTCGCCGCCCCGACCTCCTCGTAGCGGGCGAGCACCCCCTCGAGGGTCTCGTCGCCGACCAGGTTGAACTCGTCGTGGCGCAGGTCGCCGTCCGCCATGCGCTGCTGGATCACCGGGTCGTCCCAGTCGATGTCGTTCCAGGCCCCGCCGGCCATGCCGCTCGAGTCGCCCTGGGCGAACCGCAGCCAGCCCGCCTCGGTGTCGGCGACGTGCTTGACGAGCCCGGCGAGGTTCAGCACCGACACCGTCGTCCGCCGGGTGGCCTGCTCCTGGTCGAGCCCCTGCAGCGTCTGCCGCAGGAACCCGCGGTGGGCCCGCAGCGCCTCGATGATGTCGCGGCGCTCGCCGGTGAGGGTGTCGAGGTCGACGGGGTGCTGGGTCACGGTCACGATGTCCTCCCTGTGTTCCTGCTGGTGAGGGCCACGGTAGGAGAAGTAGCGGTCAGCTCCTGTCCGCGTCCCGGAGCCGGTGGTGGCCGATTCTCTCCCGATGACCGGTGATCGACGTCTGTGCGGCGGAACAGCCCAACTCTGACGCGTTCCGCCGCACACGTCGCGATCACGGGGCCACGGGTCACGACCGAGCGGCGAGCACCCGTCGCAGGGTCGCCACGAACACCTCGGGCGTCTCGGTCAGCTCGTACCAGTGCGTCCGGACCACGACCCACCCTGCGGCCGTCAGGGCGGCCTGTCGGGGACCGTCCACGAGGAACGCGCGCAGATCCCGATGGAAGGCCCAGCCGTCGATCTCGAGGATCACCTTCTGCTCCGGGAAAGCGACGTCCACGACGGCGCGACCGAAGCTCGGCACGTCCACCGGCACGTTCGCGAGCCAGCCGCGGATCCCGCTCTCGCGCATCCGGGAGTGCGCGAGACGCTCGGCCTCGGACACCGCGCCACCGGCCGCGAGCACGAGCAGCCGGGCCGTCACCGGGGCTCCCCGGCGGCCCGACCTCCGCACCTGGGCGTGCCGGAGCGCGTCCAGACCCACCGTCCGCCTCTGGAGCGCCCGGTCCATGACCTGTGCACCCCTGGCCGTCCCGAGGGACGCGGCCGCGTCGAGCACGGTGGCGACCGGCGTCGTGACGCGCAGGCCGTGGCGCAGCGTGCGGTCGGAGACGGGCACCGTGCGCCGCACGAGGAACACGCCGGGCCGACGACGGTGCTGGCGCTCCCGCTCGACCGCGATCTCGATCGGGGCCGGCCTGGTGTCCAGGAGCCCCCACCACCACGCGGCCGCCGGACCGACCAGGACCGCCTCGCCGCCGACCGAGAGCATCGCCGCGCGGATGGTGGCGCGGGGCGTCTCCTCGTGGGTCGCGACCAGGTAGACGCGGTAGGCGATCCGGAACCACTGCTTCGTCGCGACCCGTCGCCGGATCGTCGAGTCGCTGAAGCCGAGTTCGCGTGCCTGGTCGAGGGAGATCACGCCGTCCTGGCGGCGCAGCAGTGCGTGCAGCCGGGCTTCGCGCCGGCGGTGCTCATCGATGCCCATGCCTCTTCGACGCGGCCTGCGGCGTCCCGGATCCATCGGATTCGGCGGTGATCGACCTCCGTGCGGCGGAACGCGTCAGATGTGGCGTGTTGCGCCGCACAGATGTGGATCACCGCGACCGGGGGCGGGCCGGGGCGACCTCAGCCCAGCGCCGGGAGCAGCACCGCCGCCACCTGCTCCCCCAGCTCGCGGGGGGAGAGCGGGCCCGCCGGGTCGTACCACTTGTAGACCCAGTTCGCGGCGCCCAGGCACGTGTTCACGAAGGTCTTCGGCGCCATGGGGAGCTCGCGCCCCGAGACGGCGAGCTGTGCCTCGACCGCCTCGAGAACCACCGCCTCGAAGGCCCGACGCCGCTCGAGGATCGGCGCCGCGAGGTCCGGCGGCAGCTCCGACTCCTCCTCGAAGCAGATCTTCAACAGGTCCTGGTGTGCGCAGGTGTACGCGACCCGCTCGACGATCAGCCCCCGCACCGCCTCGCGCGGGTTCGGCGCGGCCGCCACGATCGCCCGGGCGCCGCGCAGGCTCTCGTCGAGGACCTCCTCGTAGACGACGACGAGCAGGTCCTGCTTGGTGCGCCAGTAGTGGTAGAGCGACGGCTTCGACAGCCCCACCCCGTCGGCGATGTCGTTCATCGAGGCGGCCCGGTACCCGCGGCGGCTGAAGACCTCGACGGCCGCGGCGAGGATGCGGCGGCGCTGCTCGTCGGCCCGGCTCCCGCCGGACGGACGCATCTCGCGAGCCGCCATGCCGCTCCCTCACCCGCACCTCACCGCCGGAGTTGACGCTGAGCTGTGACGCAGCCTACCTTCGTCCGACCGGTCGGTCGAACGATTCGGGACACCGAGCAGCACCAGGAGCACGGCATGGCCTTCGAGCTGGACGAGGCGCACGAGGACTTCCGGGCCAGCGTCCGGGCCTTCACCGATCAGCGCGTCCGTCCGGTGGTCGACGAGGCCGAGCGCTCCGGGCGACCCCCGGAGCGGCTCTGGAAGGAGATGGGCGACGCCGGGCTGCTGGGCCTGCTCACCCCGCCCGAGTTCGGCGGGTCGGCGGGCGAGGGCGGCGAGTGCACCGCGGTCACCGTCCTGGCCGAGGAGCTCTCCCACGCCTGCGGCGGCATCGCCGTGAGCGCCCTGGTCAGCGCCTACATGGCCGCGCCGCACCTGGTCCGCTACGGCACGCCCGAGCAGCAGCAGCACTGGGTCCCCGCCCTCGCCGCCGGCACCGCGATCGCCGCCATCGCCGTGACCGAGCCGGGCGCGGGCTCCGACGTCGCCGGCATCACGACGAAGGCTCGGCGCGTTCAAGGGGAGCACGCCGATAGGGAGGGCTGGGTGCTCGACGGCCGCAAGATGTACATCACCAATGCCGGGCTGGCCGACGTCATCGTCGTCGGCGCCAAGACCTCCCCCGAGGCCGGGCACCGCGGAATCACGACGTTCGTCGTCCCCGCCGACACCCCCGGCCTGTCGTTCGGCACGCCGCTGGAGAAGCTGGGCTGGCACTCGTCGGACACCCGCGAGGTCGTCCTCGACGCGGTCACCGTGCCCGAGGACGCCGTGCTCGGCGGCCAGGACCGCGGCTTCTACCAGATCATGGACGCCTTCCAGCTCGAGCGCGTCGTGCTCGCGGCGATGGGCCTCGGCCACGCGGCCGAGGCGATCACGCTGGTCACCGAGTACGTCCGCGGGCGCGAGGTCGCCGGGGCACCGCTGTCGGGCCTGCAGACGATCCGCCACCGGGTGGCCGCGATGGAGGTCGAGCTCGACGCCGCCCGCGCCCTGACCTACCAGGCCGCCGCCCGCCTCGACGACGGCCACCCCGAGGCCGGCCGCTCGGTCGCCGCCGCCAAGTACTTCGCCGCGAAGGCCGCCGCCTGGATCGTCGACGAGGCCCTGCAGCTCTTCGGCGGTGCGGGATACTTGGAGGAGACACCGATCGTGCGTCACCAGAGAGACGTCCGGAT
>NZ_JBVPVA010001167.1:0-1074 GCF_055612215.1 Actinomycetospora sp.
GGACGACCTGCCCGAGGACATCAAGTCGACCTACGACAAGCTCGGCATCCCCGAGGCCGAGAAGGAGCGCCTGGTCTCCGGCGTCGCGGCCCAGTACGAGTCCGAGGTCGTCTACCACAAGATCCGTGAGGACCTCGAGGAGCAGGGTGTCATCTTCATGGACACCGACACCGGGCTGCGCGAGCACCCGGAGCTGTTCGAGGAGTACTTCGGCTCGGTGATCCCGGCCGGGGACAACAAGTTCTCCGCGCTGAACTCCGCGGTGTGGTCCGGCGGCTCGTTCATCTACGTGCCCAAGGGCGTCCACGTGGACATCCCGCTGCAGGCCTACTTCCGGATCAACACCGAGAACATGGGCCAGTTCGAGCGGACGCTGATCATCGTCGACGAGGACGCCTACGTCCACTACGTCGAGGGCTGCACGGCGCCGATCTACTCGTCGGACTCGCTGCACTCCGCGGTCGTCGAGATCGTCGTGAAGAAGGGCGGCCGCTGCCGCTACACGACCATCCAGAACTGGTCGAACAACGTCTACAACCTCGTCACCAAGCGCGCCAAGGCCGAAGAGGGCGCGACGATGGAGTGGGTCGACGGCAACATCGGCTCCAAGGTGACGATGAAGTACCCGGCCGTCTGGCTGATGGGCCCGCACGCCAAGGGCGAGGTGCTCTCGGTCGCCTTCTCCGGCGAGGGCCAGCACCAGGACGCCGGCGCCAAGATGGTGCACCTCGCGCCGCACACGTCCTCGACGATCATCTCGAAGTCGGTGGCGCGCGGCGGCGGCCGGACCTCCTACCGCGGGCTGGTCCGGGTCAACACGGGCGCGCACCACTCGCGGTCGACGGTGAAGTGCGACGCGCTGCTGGTCGACACGATCAGCCGGAGCGACACCTACCCCTACGTCGACGTCCGCGAGGACGACGTGACGATGGGCCACGAGGCGACCGTCTCGAAGGTCAGCGAGGACCAGCTCTTCTACCTGATGTCCCGCGGCCTCACCGAGGACGAGGCCATGGCGATGATCGTGCGCGGGTTCGTCGAGCCCATCGCGCGCGAGCTGCCCATGGAGTACGC
>NZ_JBVPVA010000183.1:0-6643 GCF_055612215.1 Actinomycetospora sp.
GGACGACCCCGGGTCCGGGACGTACGGGCGCGGCCGGATGGCGGACGGCGCGGGCACCGAGGTCGGTACGGACAGCTCGCCGGTGTCGTCCTCGGGCACCGGCCAGGCGCGCGGGACCGGCGCGGCCGGGGTGAAGAGGTCGACGGTCCGGGCGGCCGGCGCGGTGGGCTCGCTCTCGGAGGACGCGCGGGCGGCCGGGATCTGAGCGTCGGGCGCGGGCTGGTCGTCCGCGTCGCCGTGCTCCCGCCACCGGGCGGCCTGGCGGATCGTCACCCGGGCCCGGCGCGCAGAGGGCGGCTCCGCGGCGAGGACCCCCTCCGCCGGCGTGGTCGTGGGCGCGGCGGCCGCAGGAGCCGTGAGGTCCGGCGTCGCGGCGTCCTCCCGGTCGCCGTCGACGCGTGGGGCCGGGTCCGTGCTCGGCGCGAACGCGGCCCACTCCCGCATCAGTTGGGCCTTCGCCGCGGCGCGGTCCTCGGAACTCGGCCAGGCGAGGCGGGGGCGCTCCTCCGGGCGCGGGGGGCGCGGCGACGGCAGCGCGGCCGGACCGGCCGGGCCCGCCATGGCCGCCGGGAACGCGCCCGTGGTCGGACCCGAGGTGGTGGCCGGGCCCGAGGTCGTGGCCAGGCCCGTGGTCGGACCCGAGGTGGCGGCCGGGCCCGAGGTGGCGGTCGGGCCCGAGGTGGCGGCCGGGCCCGAGGTGGCGGCCGTCATCGGCCCGGCGGGCGGCACGGGCGCCCACGGCGCGGAGGGCCGGCGCGGTCCCGAGGGCGACGGTGTGCCCCAGGGCGCCCGCGACGCCGTGTGCGCGCCCGGCTCCGGGTCGGGGCGCGCCGGCGAGGGGAACGGCGCGAACGGCGGCGACGCGCGGTGCGAGTCCGGCGCCCCGGCGGGGAGCGCGCGGGGGGATGCCGACGAGCCCGGAGCACCCAGGCCGGCCAACGCCCGTCGCGCGGAGGCCAGGTTTCCCCGCGCGCGGTCGACCCGCACGCTCACCCAGGCCGCCCCGCCGTCGTGTGCGTCGGGGACCAGGCGCACCACGTGGAACGCACGCTCGGTGGTCAGCACCAGGTCCTCGAGCGCCTGGCGGCGCTCCGTGGAGACGGCGGCGACGCGCCGGGCCCAGTCGAGCACGGCCAGGTCGGCCCGGGGCGGACCGCCGGCCTCGCCGCGCACGCGGTCACCCGCGACGTCGACGGCGAGGACGTACTCGGCGCCGGGCAGGGCCGCGAGTCCCGCGACGAGGCGGGCCAGTGCGTCCGGGGTCGCCTCGGGTGCCGGGTCGACGAGGGGCGGAGCCGCCCACCCGTGTGCCACCAAGGCGGTTCCTCACTAGGTGTCGGGGTCCAGGACCGGCGAACCGTATGGATGGCCGACGGTGACCGGCAAGCGTGCCGAACGGAGCAACGACCGTGCGGTTCTGCCCGAGACATGACCGAGCGTCGATGCGTCGCGTCCCCCGGGGACACGCCGTGGATCTCCACCGATCGTCCGTGCACGGAGGGCGTTCGGGTGGCCGCTGGGCAGCCCGAACGCCGAGCGACTCGGGCCGTTCGGAGCAGTAGTGTGTGCGCCGCATGGGCTGTCCGCAGCCCCCGGACGGGGTGCTCGACAGCCCCTGACCGTGCCGCGATCGCGCGTGAAGTCCACCGGTTCGGACCAGCGGGATCCGGCGTGGCGTGATCTCCGGCACCCCTCGTCCCGACCCCGCGACGGCCGTTCGGCCGAGCCCGGACGATCAGCGCGCGGGGGGCGTGCAGGCGACCTCGGAGAGCACCGGGTCGCGCGGGAAGCGCAGCGCGGTGCGCGCGGGGGCGCCGAGGAGGTTCTCCCGGAACCGCGACCACGTCAGCGGCGCCGACACCGAGTCCTCGAGCTCACGGATCGCCGGGCACTGCAGGGCGCGCCCGGCCGCCGCGACGTCGTCGGCGCGCACCGCGCGGTCGTCGGGTGCGACGCCGCCACCCCGGGCCACCGACCAGGCCGCGGGCAGATTCTTGTCGTGCCCGACGCGGCCGTCGGGAACCATCGTGGTGTGGGCCGCGAGCGGCTCCGCGAGCCCGACGGTGTCGGTGACGCGCACGTCGAGCGGGTTGAGCGCCCCCGCCGCGCCGAGATTGAGGAACACCATCCCGCTGGGCTGCCCGGGCGCCAGCGGCACCGTCTCCCACTCCGGCCCGGCCGGGCCGAGTCCGCGGGCCTGCAGGGCGAGCACCGGGACCGGGCTCTGCGCGATGAGCTTCGCGCCGCCGGCGACGTAGGGGTGGCCCCGGTAGTCGTCGGTGGTCAGCGGGTGGGGCGTGCCGAGGAGCTTGACGTAGAAGTGGCGCTCGTCGGCGATCCCGGACGCGGAGATGCCGTCGTAGGCGGGATGGGCGTTGAGCCCCACGCCCAGCGCCCACAGCGCCAGGGCCAGCAGGGGCAGCACCGTGCGCCGGCGCACGGGCAGCGCCATCACCGGCATGAGCAGGCAGAACACCGCCGGCAGCAGCATCCGGGCGTGCATGAAGTCCCCGCCGACCCGCACCACGTAGAGCACCACGGCCAGCCCGCCGACGACGGGGGCCAGCGCGACCGCGGCCGTGCCGGCCCGGTCCCAGGCCCGGGTCGCGCGGACGTCGGGGTCCTGCCGGTCGGCCACCGCCCGGCCCCGCCGACGCGCCCACCACTGGCTGCGGGCCAGCCGCGGCCCGGCGATCGCAACGGCCGCGACCAATAGGAACAGGGCAGGCACGAGCAGCCAGTAGGTGGCGACGGTGTCGCGCAGGTAGGAGTAGCCACGGCCCCACAGCGCGACCCCGGCCTCCTTGGCGAGCGCCGTGGACGGCACGAGCAGCCCGTAGTAGCCGGCGCGGAACACCTCGTAGCCCGCGGCGGGCGCGACGCACAGCGCGCCGAGCCCGACCACGCGCAACCACCCGCGCCGGTCGCGGGGCTGCTCGAGCACGGCGAGCGCGAGCCCGGCGGTGAGCGAGACCAGCGCGAGGTCGGGGCGCACGAGCGGCCCGAGCCCGACGACGAGCGCGGTCGGCCAGGCGGGCCCGGGACGGCGCCGGGCGCCCCGCGGCACGAAGAGCCGGGGTTCGCGCTGGGAGCGCCGCACGAGCAGCCACCAGGTGACCCCGAGCCAGCAGAACGCCAGCCCGGTCTCCAGACCGGAGGTCCCGAAGTCCCAGAACGGGGAGACCGCGAGCACGACGAGCCCGCCGGCCGGGACGACGACCCGCCCGAGCCCGGTGAGCCGGCGCGCGCCGTCGAGGGCGAAGCCCAGGGCGGCCGCGGAGAGCACGAGGCCGGCGCCGACCGAGGCGTACTCGAGCCGCACCGGCAGCGCTGCGAGCCCGATCAGCACGAGGGTCCACACCGTCGAGGTGTTGGTCTCCACCCGCTCGCCGACGTTGAACACCGGCCCGTTCCCGGCGAGGATCTGCCGGACGGTGCGCAGGAAGATCAGGCCGTCGTCGGACATCCAGCGGCGCTGCCACATCAGCACCACGTCGAGCACGACGGCGAGGCCGAGCAGCACCGCGGTCGTCGTCACCGGGCGGCGGCGGGCGCGGCGCGCGAGGCCCCCGGTGAGCTCGGCGGCGCGGCTGGCCGCGGGGTGCGCGGAGCGTCGGGGCACGGTGGGCCGCGCGGTGCCGGAGGTCGCCGTCTCGGCCGTCACCGGTCCTCCCCCTGCCGGTCCCGCCGGCCAGCCCCTCATCCCGGTACCAGGCGCCGCGGACCGTCGGCCCCGAGCCGGGCCGACCACGAGCGGGCCTGCGCGTCGGTGAGGACGGCGACCTGGTCGACGACGACCCGCAGCCGGGCGGCGGCGTCGTCCGCAGCGTCCCACGCCGGGCGGAACGCGGGGTCGAGGTCGCCCGGCGCGCCGTCGGCGAGTCGCCCGACCAGGTCGGTCAGCAGGCGCCGCTCCTGCTGCTGCGCCGCGAGCCGCGCGGGGTCGGACATCACCCAGCGCACCGCGGCCGCCTTGAGCAGCGTGACCTCCGCCCGCGCCCCGACCGGGACCACGAGGTCGTCGTCGGGTCCCGGCCCCTCGCCGGTGACGTCGAGCGTGGCGTCGACCGCCGCGGCGACGAAGCGGCCGACGAGCTCGCTGGTGAGTCGCTTGAGCGCGACCTGCGCCTCGAGCGTGCCCGGCTCCCCCGCCTCGCGCGCCACCGCCCGCAGCGGCGGGTAGCCCGCGAGGCGCTCGGCCGCGGCCTCGAGCTCGGTGGTGCCGGCCCCGAAGGCGTCGGCCGCCAGCGCGACGAGCCCGGCGTCGGGACGCGCGAGGCAGGCGGGGTCGATGCGCCCGGCGAGGATGGCGTCCTCGACGTCGTGCACCGAGTACGCCACGTCGTCGGCCCAGTCCATCGTCTGGGCCTCCGGGCAGGGCACCCCGGCCCGGGCGGCGGGCACCCCGGCACGCACCCAGGTGAACACCTCGACGTCGTCGTCGTAGACCCCGAACTTGCGGGCCCCCCGACGGCGTGGCCAGGGGTACTTCATGCACGCGTCGAGGGTCGCCCGGGTGAGGTTGAGCCCGCGGCAGCGCTCGTCGTCGAGGGTCTTGGGCTCGAGGCGGGCGAGCAGGCGCAGCGTCTGGGCGTTGCCCTCGAAGCCGCCGGCCTCGGCCGCGACCGCGTCGAGGGCCTTCTCGCCGTTGTGCCCGAACGGCGGGTGCCCGATGTCGTGGGCGAGGCCCGCGGTGTCGACGACGTCGGGGTCCAGCCCGAGATCCTCGGCCATCCCGCGGCCGATCTGCGCGACCTCGAGCGAGTGCGTGAGCCGGGTGCGCGGCACGCCCGTGACCTCGGCGTCCTCCCCCGGGCCGACCACCTGGGTCTTGCCCGCGAGGCGGCGCAGCGCCGCGGAGTGAAGCACGCGGGCGCGATCGCGCGCGAACGGCGAGCGCCGTTCCCGCCCGCGCTTGGGCTCCTCGGGGAAGAACCGCTCGCGCGGGTCCCGCCGGCCGCCGCTCACTGCAGGCTCGGGTCGGAGAAGTCCGACGAGGCGTGGGCGAGGTGGTAGTAGAGCAGGCCCGCGGTCTCGCGGACGATGTAGAAGAACTGGGTGCGGCGCGTCTGCACCACCGGGCCGCTCTTCGTCGGCGAGGTGGTGGCCTCGAGCCCGACGTCGCGGGCCATCGTGCGCGACCGCAGCGAGTGCCACGGGTCGCTGACGATCACCGCGGACGTCCAGCCCCGCTGCTGGGCGACGGTCCCGACGGCCTCGAAGCTGCCCAGGGTGTCGCGGCCCTCGTCGACGGGCAGGACGTCGCGGTTCGGGACGCCGTGCTCGGTGAGCCAGCGGTCGCCGCTCTCGGCCTCGGAGAACTGGTCGCCCTGCGCCGACCCACCCACGGTGACGATCCGCGGCGCGACCCCCTGCTGGTAGAGGGTGAGGGCGTGCTCCAGCCGGGCCTCGAGCACCGGGGACGGCCGGCCGTCGTACTGGGCGGCCCCGAGCACGAGGATCATGTCGGTGGGCGTGCGCTCGTCGACACGCCCGAGCTCCCACACCCGGAACGCGGTCCCGCCGATCAGCAGCAGGCCGACGACGAGGGCGCCGACGACGACACGGGGCGCCCACGTGAGGGCGGCGCGGGGGCGGCTGTGGGTCCGGGTGGGTGCCGGTCCGCTCCGGGTCATGCGCCGATCTGCCCCCGCCCGGCCGAGAGCGCGCCGGGGTCACGCCCGCTGCGGGTGGCGACGACCTCGGCGACGATCGACACCGCGGTCTCCGCCGGGGTGCGTGCCCCGAGGTCGAGCCCGACGGGCCCGTGGACGCGGGCGAGGTCGGCCTCGGCGACGCCGGCGGCGAGCAGCCGCTCGCGCCGCGCGGCCTGGGTGCGCCGGGAGCCGAGCGCGCCGAGGAAGCCCCGCCCGTGTTCGAGCCCCGCGATCAGGGCGGCGTCGAATCCCGGGTCGTGGTCGAGCAGGACGAGCACGTCGACGTCGGTGAACGCGGCCACCGCGGCGGTGGTCTCCTCGATCGTGCCCACCTGCCGGTACCCCCAGCCGAGCACGCCGGCCTGGGCCGCGAGGGCCTCGGCGATGGCGCCCGCCCCGACGACGAGCAGGGAGGGCACCGGCACCCAGAGGTCGACGAGCACGTCGGAGCCCGCGAGCTCGGTGCGGTCGGTGGCGGTGGCGCCGCGGCGCAGCAGGCCGCGGGCGTGGGCCAGTGCGGCATCGTCGAGCTCGGCGGACCCGAGCGAGCCGTGGACGCTGCCGAGCTCGGGACCGGTGGCGGCCAGCGCCCGGGTCCCGTCGGCGGGCGAGATCAGCGCGGCGGGCACGCCCTGGGCCAGCGCGGTCCCCAGCGCGTGCGCCGGGTCGGCCTCGAGGGGATGTGCGAGCAGGGTGGCGCCGCCGGCGCAGGCGAGCCCGGCGGCGACGGCGTCGTCCTCCGCAACGTGCGCGTCCTCGGTGGTGGGCGCGGTGAGCGCGTGGCGCGCGAGGTCGGCCGCGGCCCCGTCGAGCGCGCCGCGCAGCAGGTCCCCGCCGAGGACCACCTCGCCGAGCAGCGTGCCCCGGGCGGCGAACAGCTGGCCGGGCTCGACGGTGCCGAACCCGTGCCGCGCCAGGACCCGGACGACGCTGACGGGCGCCGCCGGGTCGTCTCCCCCGGCCAGGACCTCACTCAGCGGACTCAC
>NZ_JBVPVA010000185.1:0-4386 GCF_055612215.1 Actinomycetospora sp.
CCGACCAGAAAGGAAGGAGTGTCGTGAACGTCTTCCAGTACTTCGCGGCGAACAGCGCGCAGATCATCAACCTCACCGTCCAGCACGCCCAGTTCGTCCTCTACTGCGTGGCCACCGGGTCGATCATCAGCATCGTCCTCGGGCTCATCGTGTCCACCGGCGAGCCGAACCCCCGCCGGTTCAGCTTCGACTGGTGGGCCACCGGCGTCCGTGAGGGCTCGCTCCTCGTCACGGCGGCCGTGCTCACGGTGCCCTCGCTCGCGCTGTTCGTGCTGTTCCTGCCCATCACCGGGCTCGGGACGACGACCGCGATCATCGTGCTGACGATCTACACGCTCTACACCGTGCTCCGGAACACCGTCGCCGGGCTCACCGCGGTCGACCGCTCGGTGCTGGAGTCGGCCCGCGGGCTGGGTTACGGGCGCGTCCGTCGGCTCCTCACCATCCAGCTGCCGCTGGCCTGGCCGGTCATCCTCAACGGCATCCGGGTCACGACGCTGATCTCGATCTCCATCGCGGTGGTCGCCTCGATCGTGCAGGGCCCGGGTCTCGGCAAGCTCCTGCTCACCGGCATCACCCGCATCGGCGCGGCGAACGCCTTCCCCCAGGTCCTCATCGGCACGGTCATGTGCCTCGTGGTCGCCGCCGTCTACGAAATCGTCTTCGCCATCGTGTCGCGCCTGACCATCCCGAGGGGGATCCGTGTCTGAGACCGAGAACATGATCGTCCTGGAAGCCGTCGAGAAGATCTATCCGGGATCCACCGCGCCGGCCGTCGAGCGCCTGGACATGGTGGTGCCCAAGGGCGAGATCGTCATGCTCATCGGCCCGTCCGGCTGCGGCAAGACGACCACGCTCAAGATGATGAACCGGCTCATCGAGCCGACCTCGGGGCGCATCCTGCTCGACGGGGACGACGTCACCGACGTCAACGGCGACCAGCTGCGCCGCAAGATCGGCTACGTCATCCAGCAGGGCGGGCTCTTCCCGCACTTCTCGATCGCCGACAACATCGGCGTCGTCCCGAAGATGCTCGGCTGGGACAAGAACAGGATCAAGGAGCGAGCCGACGAGCTGCTCCACCTCGTCGGGCTCGAGCCCGCGACCTACCGGGACCGCTACCCGCGCCAGCTCTCGGGCGGCCAGCAGCAGCGCGTCGGCGTCGCCCGCGCCCTCGCCGCGGACCCGCCGGTCATGCTCATGGACGAGCCGTTCGGCGCGATCGACCCGATCACCCGTGACCGCCTCCAGGACGAGTTCCTCGAGATCCAGCGCACGGTGGGCAAGACGATCGCCTTCGTCACCCACGACCTGCAGGAGGCGGTGAAGCTCGGCGACCGGATCGCGGTCTTCGCCACCGGCGGTCGGCTCGCGCAGTACGACGACCCGGACACCGTGCTCACCCGCCCGGCGGACGACTTCGTGTCCGACTTCGTGGGCGGCGGCGCGGCCGTGCGGCGCCTGTCGCTGCTCGAGCTCTCCCGCCTCGAGCTGCACCCGATCGAGACCGAGGAGTCCGCGGTGGGCAACCGCAACGGCACCCCGGTCGCCGAGGTCGACGCGCAGGGCCGCCCGGTGTCGTGGCGCCACCTCGCCGACCGCGACGCCGCCGGCACGCAGCTGGTGACGGTGCCGCTCTCGGGCACGGTCTACGACGCCGTGGACGTCATGCTCGACGGCGCGGCCTCGCTGGTCGCGGTCGTCGACGACGAGGGCGTGGCCCAGGGCGTCCTGCACTGGAACGACCTCGTCGCGGGCCTCAAGACGCGGGAGCGGAGTCGGTGACCGCGGTCGACCTGCAGCCCGGGGTCCCCACCCCGGCGCAGCAGAAGGCCAAGGGCAGCTCCGGCGGCGGGTTCCTGGGGGCGATCCGGGCCAACTACGACCTGCTGGTCGCCCCGATCATCGTCGTGATCCTCCTGCTGGTCACCTACTTCTACGTCAGCACCCGGAACCTCGACTCGATCGAGACACGCGCCCTCGAACCGGAGAACGTGCTCAGCCAGCTGGGGCAGCACCTGCTGCTCACGCTGTACTCGACGGTCCTGGTGCTCGTGATCGCGGTGCCGGTCGGCATCGCGCTCAGCCGGTCCGGCGCCCGCCGGGTCCAGGGCCCCGTGCTCGCCCTCGGCGGGTTCGCCCAGGCGCTGCCGCCCTTCGGCGTGCTGCTGCTGCTCGGCTTCTGGGAGTTCGGGGTCCGCAGCGCGGTCATCGGCCTCACGCTCGCCGCGCTGCTGCCCGTGCTCCGCAACACCGTGGTCGGTCTCCAGCAGGTCGACCAGGCACTCATCGAGGCGGCCCGCGGAATGGGCATGTCCTCGCGGCAGACCCTCTTCCGGGTCGAGATCCCGCTCGCGGTCCCGGTCATCGTGGCCGGCCTGCGCGTGGCGCTCGTGCTCAACGTCGGCACGGCCACCCTGGCCACCTACATCGGGGCGGGCGGGCTCGGCGAGCTCGTCCAGCAGGCGCTGCGGCTCAACCGCATCAACCTGCTGTTCGTCAGCGGCGTGATCATCGCCGCGCTCGCGCTGCTCATCGACTGGCTGGCCGGCGTCGCCGAGCGGGCCATCGTCAGCCGGTCGGGCTGACGGGACGCCCGGTCGGGACGACCGCCGGGTGGACGAGCGGCCCGGGCGGATCGAGGGAGTCCGCCCGTGCCGTGCAACTCCGCAAGATCAGGCACGACCCAGGCCGAGGTCCCACCGGGGACCTCGCACGACGAAGGAGATGCGACCAGTGCAGGTGAAGACTCCGGGCGGTCAGCCGAGGCTGAGCCGTCTGCGCGGGTGGAAGGCGTCGGCGGTCACGCTGGCGGCCACCGCCCTGCTCGCGGCAGGCTGCGGGGGCCTGTCCGGCAGCGGTCAGCCGGCGGCCACCGGCGGCAGCCTCGCCGCGAGCGGCATCAACCTCGCGGGCCAGACGTTCACCGTCGGCGGCAAGGACTTCGACGAGCAGCTGTTCCTGTGCAAGGCGCAGGTGCAGGCGCTGCAGTCCGTCGGGGCCACCGTCAACGACCGCTGCGGCATCCAGGGCTCCGCCGCCGCGCGGGCCGCCCTGACCAGCGGCCAGGTCGACATGTACTGGTCCTACACGGGCACCGGCTGGATCACCGACCTGAAGCAGACCCAGGTGATCAAGGACCCGATGCAGCAGTACATCGCGACGCGGGACCTGGACAAGAAGCAGAACAACATCGTCTGGACCAACCCGACGCCGTTCAACAACACGTACGCCATCGGCACCACGCAGGCGTTCGCGCAGCAGAACAACATCAAGAACACGACGGACTGGGCGAACTTCATCAATTCCGGCAACCCGAACGCCACGCTCTGCGTGGAGCCCGAGTTCGCCGGCCGTGACGACGGCCTGCCCAACCTGCTGCGCACCTACGGCGTCACCAAGCCGTACAGCTCGCCGCCGGCCGTCACCACGCTCGACACCGGCGTCGTCTACCAGGCGACCGCCAACGGCAACCCCTGCAAGTTCGGCGAGGTGTTCACCACCGACGGCCGCATCCCCGGCCTGAAGCTGGTGGCGCTGCCCGACGACAAGAACTTCTTCCCGATCTACAACGCCTCGAACACCATCCGTGGTGACGTGGCGGCGCGGGCGCCGGGCGTCGTGCAGGTGTCCAACGAGATCGCGAAGCGGCTCGACTACAACACCATGCTGGGCCTCAACGGCCAGATCTCGTCGCAGGGCCAGGACCCGGCCCAGGTGGCGAAGACCTGGCTCCAGCAGCAGGGCCTGATCGGCCAGTCCTGATCCGGCCCGCCGTACCGGTTCGCCACGGACCGGGCCGGCGCTGACCGGGCCGGGGCCCACCCGGCGCGGAGCACGACGGCAACGACGGCGGGGAGGTCCTCCGGGGCCTCCCCGCCGTCGTCTGCGCAGGCCTCCCGTCCCGGGGGCGCCACTCCACCCGCACGACCGCGATCCCCGGAAGGAACGGCATGGGGCGTGTCCGACTGCTCCCCCGGCTCACCGCCGCCGTCCTCGCCCTGTGCTGCGTCGCCACCCTCGCCGCGGGCTGCTCGAGCACGCCACCGCCCCGCCTGACCGCCCCCGGGAGCTTCGCGCACGACGTCGACCTGTCCGGCCAGACCTACGTGGTGGGGTCGAAGGAGTTCGACGAGCAGCTGCTGTTGTGCCGGATGACGATCGCGCTGCTGCAGTCCGCGGGAGCGAACGTCGTCGACCGGTGCGACACCCAGGGCTCGGACACCGTCCGCTCGGCCCTGACCACCGGGGCGATCGACATGTACTGGGAGTACACCGGCACGGCGTGGCGCATCTACCTGCGCCAGGAGGCCCGGCTGACCGACCCCGACGACCTGTTCACCGCCGTGCGCGACGCCGACGCCCCCAACGGGGTCTCCTGGCTGC